>DASWLF010000423.1:0-1653 GCA_036396255.1 Desulfobaccales bacterium | reverse complement strand
CCGCTCCCGGGGGAAATCCGGGGAGTAGGCGCAGCCATGCCCCTGGTCTTGAAAGATTTCCTCGTTGGTGAGGCACCCGGCCTGGAAGCGGGCCAGGTGGTCGAACAGCTTGGGCGGCTGCAACAGCCCGGTGTGATGCTCGTAAATCCCGTAGAGGCGCGCCCCCTGGACCAGGGCGGCGAAGGTGTGGGCGTTGCCCAGGTTCACCACCATGACGCCTTCGTCCACCCGGTCCCGGGCCTGGAGATCCAGCAAGGCCCCCCGGACTCCGGCGGCGCAGGTGTCCATGAGCAGGGCCCCGGGCAGGGCTTCGGCCACTGAGTGCATCCGGGTAAAAAATGGCGGCGGCTCCCAAAAAGCCAGGTCGCCAAGTTGGGCCCCCCGGGCCAGAAAATCTTGCCAGAACTGAAACCGGAAGCGGCGGTTGCTGCCTTCCGGGTGGAAACCGTGGTCCTGCACCGCCACCGCAAAGCGGTCTGGAACGGGAACCTCAAAGGCCGCCAGGGTGCGGCTGAGGCCATCCAGATCCACGTCGCCCAGGGTCAGGGCCGCGGCCTCGGGGGGAGGCGCCGCGGTGAGGATGACGCCCCACTGTTGCACCAGCTCCAGGCGGTCGCTCAGAGTCAGGGCCGCCCCGGGGCTGGCATAGACCGGCAAGCCCTGGGCCAGATGACGCCGCACCGCCTGGGTCACCGCGCCGCCCCCCATGAGGCGGCCGCCCAGAGAAAGGGGGCGGCCCTGGGCGGTGAGGCGCCGGATCCGCCGGGCCAGGATCTGGGTGGGGGCCGGCAGCACCATCTTTACTGCGTTTTCCACCGGTTGGCCCGGGTCCCAGATGATGAGATCCTGGGTGCCGCCTCCCACATCCAGGGCCAGCAGTCCGCCGTCAAACAAGGTCCGCCTCCCACTGGGCCGCAGCCGCCAGCACTATGCGGCTGGCGGCTTCCCGGGCCTGGCGGAACCGGGGGGTGCGGTGTCCGGAGCGCCAGGTCAGGGCCCCCAGTTCATCGGAGACCACCGCCAGGCCGGCCACCGGCACCTGCCGAAAGCGGCCCACCGCGAACAGGGCGGCCAGCTCCAGGTCCAGCCCCAGGAGGCCCAACCCGCCGTAATAGCGCACCAGGCTGGCGGTTTCCCGGTAAAAAGCATCGGTGGTCAGGATCCGGCCCGCCTGCCACGTGCCCTCATAACCCTGCAACTGCCTTTGCAGCACCTCATAAAGAACGGGGTCCGGCTTGGGCTCCGGCTCGCCCCCGGCATAGTGCCTGGAAGTGCCATCCCCGGCAACCGCGGCGGTGGGGAGCACCAGGCTGCCGATGCCGACCTGGGGCGTCAGAGAGCCGCACCACCCCAGGGCCAGAACCATGCGGGCCCCCAGGGCGATGAGCTTCTCCAGCACCATGGCCGCATAAGGCGCCCCCAGCGCCGGCGCCACGATGGTCAGAGGCCGATCCTGCCAGCGGCCCTGGCGCACGGCGCAATCCCAGAGGTAGCGGGGCGGCGAGGCGGCCTGGGTCAGGCGGCACAGCAGCTGGTAGTCCGGTCGGGCAAAGGTGAGAATCGCCCGGGCCGATACCAAGGCTTCGCCGGCTTCCCGCACCGGGTTGATCAGCGAAGGTTCTTCCGGGCAGGGGTCCTGCCCCCTTTCGACGG
>DASWLF010000422.1:0-3444 GCA_036396255.1 Desulfobaccales bacterium | reverse complement strand
TGAAAACTGATGTAAGCAGCATTTCTCTGGCTCAACTCAGTCAAGTTAAAGCCAAATTGGACCGTGATCTGGTTTTCGATAAGAAAATCTTGAAGTCGCTTAGCACTGATTAAGCACCTTAAGAATTTTGCTAAATAAGAAGCGGTGTGTGCTAGGTTTTTCGGCCTCACCGCTTCTTTTTTGACAGTTAAGGGAGGGCATGAGAGGCTGCCGGCTCTGCCACCTAGCAAAAAAAAGGGGCGGGTTTGAAACCCGCCCCTACGCTTTTGAAGCTATGGAAATGATGCGTTTTTAAATTTCCAACCAGGAATCCGAGAACAGGACCTGGCCCATGATGACCTTGGCGGTCTTGGCGTAGTTTTGCACGTCCTTAGACATGGCGGCGATGTCCACGGATTTGCCGTCCATGATGTCGTGAACGATTTTCACGATTTCCGGCTTTTTGCCGGTCACCAGGGCCGTCAGTTCGTCGTCGAAGGCATCCACGATGGCGGACACCATGCCGCAACGCTGAATCATAATGACGTAGGCGCGGTTGATGATGTGCCGCAGTTCATCCGGCACCCCGTTGGAGGCATTGGAGAGGCCGCAGGTGGATTTGGCTCCCGGGGCCATATCTTGCAGCATCTTCATGTACTCCAGGTCGGCCATCAATTGATTCTGCTGGATGTTCAGCGGGGCAATGATGGGGTCAAACCAGATATCTTCGTTGTCGATGCCATATTCCGCGGCCTTGGCCAGGATTTCGGCGGTGAGCATGCCGCGTTCGTGTTCGTCCCGGGGCATGCCTTCGGGACCCCACAGCAGGCCGATCATGGAAGCGTCATACTTTTTCACCAGGGGCATCATGCCGTCCATGCGCTCGGGCCGGGCCATGATGGAGTTGATGATGGCCTTGCCTTTATGGACCTTGAGACCGGCTTCCATGGCGGCGATGTTGGAGGTGTCCAGGGCCAGGGGAATGTTGGGCACCACTTCCTGGATGGCCTTGACGATCCACTCCATCAACTCTTCGCCGCCTTTGCGGGCCGGGCCGATATTGACATCAATATAGTCCACCCCGGCTTCGGCCTCTTTCAGGACCAGTTCCTGGATGGGTTTGGGGTTGCGCTCCTTCATGGCCTGACCATATACCTTGGTCACCACGTTCAGATTTTCGCCGATTCGGTAAAATTTAGTCATCAGGTGACCCCCTTCTTAGCTGGGTATGCAAGGGGAAAAAGCCGGCTGAGGCTTTCTCCCCTTTCTTTTAAGGAGCTTCCCACCATTACTACAGGGACTTTAAAAAGGCCGGGATATGCGACGCCTCCCGGGGACCGATGAGAACCTTCCAGTCGGGCAGTTCCTCTTCCAGGTCACCGCTGATGCCCGCGGCATAACCCGGGATGATGATGGTGCGAGTCTTGGCCTTGTCGGTTATGCCGCATTTTTTGACGAAGTGGGCCACCGAATCGCCGGAGAATTTGCCCGCGGCCCAGGCGGTCATCACGGAGAGGCCTTCGGTGTCCTGGATGAGCAGCCAGGTGGGGATCTTGCTGCCCTCGATTTCGCCGGACACGATGAAATAAGTGAGGGCGAAGTTGGTGGTGACGGCCACCGGGGAATCCGGCCCGGGGGTGCCGACTTCGTAGATGCCCGGGGTAATGATCATGGGCTTCTGCGGATCGGTGAAGATGTTGAGGCGCTCCAGCAGCAGGGGGAAGACCCCGTGGGCGGAGAGGTCGTTTAGCACCACGATGCCGCCGTACTTGGCGATGAAGACCGCGGCGTAGAGCTTCTCCATCATGGGGTCGTCGGTCATCTCGCACGGGAAGGCGATGGTGGAGAACCCGAAGGGCCGGAATTTCGGCACCAGGGCGGCCCGGCGGAAGACCACCTGATCCTGGAGGGCTTCCTTGAGGCCCCGGGTGGCGGAATCGATGACCAGGTCCTTGAGCCCCATGCCGGTGAGTTTTGTGGTAAGGGCGGCCAGGTCGTCATAGCCTTTGGCCTTGGCGGCCAGGGGCAGGCCCAGTTCTTTGGCCAGGGCGCCCATGGCGTCGGCGTTGGCCGGGGTGGCGGCATAGAGCAGCGGTTTGCGTTCCTTGGCCACCTCGGCCCCGGCCTTGAGGACGTCGGGGCTGTCGCTCATCAGGGTGATGGCGGCATCGGTCTGGTCCACCACCTTCTTGACCAGGGCGGAGAATTTGCCGGCGTCACCGGCGGCGTCCTTCACCGCGATCATTTCCGGGCGCAGCAGCAGGCCCACCCGGTCGTACTGCAACTTCATGAAATCGGCCAGCTTCTGATCCACTTCCCCATCGGCCATGGCGGTGGTGACCAGCCCGGCGATGACGGTGGGGTTGAAGAAGGTCTTTTCATGGCGGAACATCACGGTTTCGCCGCCGATGGCCTTGGCCCCTTCTTTCATGCCGAACTTTATCGGGCGAATGGGCGGGGCCGAGGCTGCAGCCAATTTTTCTCTTACCTCTTCCGATACGTAAGGGCAGGCGTCCAGTTCCGCTTTCCCGCTGGCCAGGGCCATGGCAAAGGCCAAGCAGGTGGGGAACCCGCATTCCTTACAGTTAGTTTTGGCGAGAAGTTTGAAAATTTCAATTCCCGTTAAAGCCATCGTCTCTCTCCTTATCCATGGCAGGTGGCCCGAGCGGGCTCAAAGCCCCTGCCCGCCGAGTCCCTAATCGGAAGGGGGCCGGGAGGGGCGCACCTCCCAGCCTCCTTCGGGGTTAGCCGATTATGGGTTCCATGCCCAAGGCCGGATGATTTTTCTCCGTCAGGAAGGCCAGGATCTCGTCTTCGGTGACGCCCACGGTCTCATCGGCGATGCGGTCGAGGAGATCGGGGATTCCTTCTTCTTCGCCCCGCTTCAGGAGTTGTTCCCGCAGTTCGTCTTTGAGGGACTTGGGCATCCAGACCACCCGGGCCAAGCCGCCGTCGCCCTTGACGAACTTTCGCTGGCAGACGTTGTACTTGCTGTGGCCCACGAAGCCCGGGGTTACCTGCCCGCCGCCGATGACGCCGGCCAGGGTGGTGAACTTCATACCGCAGGGAGTCTCCCCGGTGTAGTCCCGGTTCACCGTCATGATGCCGTTGCACATGGGCAGCACCGCGGAGATACACTCGCAGCAGCCGCAGGTGGTCATGGGATCATAGACCAGGCTGTAGAAGTTGTATTTCTCCACCTTCTGGCGGGAGGCCTTGAAGACGAAATCATTGACGCCCTGCCACATGCCGTAGCGCTCGTCCAGGGTCTCGCCCTTCAGAATGGGCTGGTTGGGACCGGTGGGGTTGATTTCGAAGGAGGCCTTGCAGTCCATCCAGTTGTAGGCGCCGCACAGGCCGGTACGCTCCGGGCTCACCACGCAGACGTGGTTGGGAGCGAAGGACTGGCACAGGGTGCAGGAGTAGTAGGTCTCGGTGGTTTCGTCCCGCATGTTCTCCACCCGG
>DASWLF010000421.1:0-4509 GCA_036396255.1 Desulfobaccales bacterium | reverse complement strand
GAGGGGGCTAAGGGCCAACGGCCCTTACCCCCTCCCCCATTCCCCCTCCCCCAATCCCATATGGGAAAGAAAAATCGGGTTAAGCCGGTATCACCGGCTTAACCCGATTTCATTTCAGGGGGTTGTTGGAGAGGGTTTGGGAGATGGGGCAGGGGCCAGTGGCACAGGCGTCTCGCCTGTGGAAGCCCCTGGCCCCCTCTCCCAAATTTTCTTCTCTAAATCTGGGCGCCCACCTCTGCTAAGGTCTGGAAGTAGATGCGGCGGATGCGCTTCATCCGTTTCTGGAAGCACAGCCCCAGCTCCATGCAGGCGTTGTAGAAGGACTCCCGGCTGAACTCCAGGGCCAGCAGCCGGGACATGGTCTCTTGGGTGAACTCGGTGCGCAGGTCCTTGACCTTCTGGGCCGCGCCCTCCAGTCCCTGCCAGAGAGGCACCAGCACCAGGTCGGCCCGCTCCTGGAGGCGGGCAATTTCGGCCTGCACCGCCTGCACCGGGCCGCCCTCGGTTTTTTCGGCGGCGCCTTCCTCCACCACTTCCACTCCCAGGCGCTCCAGGAAGCGCAGCAGGAATTCCCGGGCTCCCTGCTCCCAGGTGCACAGGTTCCAGATATCCGCCGGGATCCCCACCCGGGGGACGCGGCTTCCCACGGGCAGCCACCGGCGCAGTTGCTGGGCCCGGGTGAAGAGCTGCTCCCGGAGTTGCTGGAAGTACTGGTTCTTCCTCAGGGTGGATTTCCACAGGATAATGCGGCCGTAAGCCTTCATTTTGGCGAAAAACAGGTCCCGGGCAATGAGGCGCTTGACCACCGAGGGCCAGCTGTAGAACTTCTTCATGGCCCGGGTGGTCTCCAACTGCAGCTCGTAGGCGGTGAACTGCCGGGGTTGGAAGACGGCGTGATGGCCGTCGTACTGGCTCCAGTCCCGGCAAATGATGCGGTTCTGGGCCTCCATCTCCTGGTGGAAGGGAGTGCCGGGCACCGGCGTCAGGATCAGGTATTGCAGGGAATCCAGGTCCAACTGGCGGGAAACCTTCACGGTATCCCGGATCACCTGGAAGTGGTCCTCCTCGGAGCCGAAAACGAACATGCCGTGGACCTTGATGCCGTGTCGGTGGAAATTGACCACGCAGTCCTTGATGCCTTCCACGGTCTGGGATTTGTTGTAGGCCTTCAGGGTGGCGGGGTTGATGGACTCCAGCCCCACGAAGACTATGAAACAGCCGCTACGGGCCATGAGATCCAGAAGCTCCGGGTCCTTGGCCGCCTCCACCCGGACCTGGGCGCTCCATTCGATCTTCAGGTTTTCCGCCAGGATGCGCTCACACAGTTCCTTGGTGCGTTTGCGGTCCGCCGTAAAGTTGTCGTCGCAGAAAAAGATATGATGCCCGTGGAGGCCGTTCTGACGGATCTCCTCCATCACCCGGTCCACGGAGTTGGTGCGGTACTTGCGGCCGAAGAGCAGGATCACCGAACAGAAGCTGCAATTGAAGGGGCAGCCCCGGGAAGTGGCGATGGACACAATACCTTTACCGCCTTTTACCTTCCAGCCGTGGATCAGGCCGTAATTGGGGATGGGCAGGCTGTCCAGGTCCGCCACCAAAGGACGCCAGGGGTTCTGCCGGATGGCGTCTCCCTCCTTGAAACAGAGGTTTTGGATGCCGGTAAAGTCCCCGCCGTTGTTGAGGGTGTTGACCAACTCCGTCAAGGCCCCCTCCCCCTCGCCACAGATGACAAAATCCGCGTGCTCCAGTCCCTCCCGGGGCAGGAAGCTGGAATGGGCCCCGCCTAAAACCACCGGGATGCCCTGGCCGCGAAAGTAATCCGCCATCTCGTAGGCCCGGGGCGCGGTGGAGGAAATGCTGGAGATGCCCACCAGGTCCGGCTGGAAATCCAGGGAGCGAAAATCAGGGGCGGCAACGTCCTCTATGACCACCTTGACCTCCAACCCCTGGCGCTGCAAGATGGTCCCCAACAGCACTGTCCCCAACCGCGGGATCGCCACCCGGCTGAAAATGTGCTCCCGGGGGGCCCTGGGTTCGATGAACAAGACTTTTTTGATGGGGCGCGCCATGTCTGGCTCCTTTATGTAAACTACTCCCGCAACCCTGGAGGCGGAGCACTACGGCTTAACGCAGTACTCCTGCCCGCCTGTCGGCGTCAGCAGCGTTTAGCCTTGAGGTGAAGGTAGATTTTTCCTCTATGAAATGTAATGAGATATGGGGTAAATGTCAACTAATTCCTGGCGCTCTGCAGGCGCAGGAACACATGAAGCAGATTCCCCCATGCCCAGGGAATCTGCTTCACGTTGCCGCCTGGAGTAAAGCAAAAAAGGAGGGGACTTAGACGCAACCGGTGGGTTTGGCCAATCCCGCCATCTTACAGGCGCCTTTACCCGGACCGGAGGGGAACAGCTCATAGATATGTTTCAGCTTGTAGCCGGTCACCTTGGAAAGAATCCGGACCATGGGGGCGATGCCGTTTTTCTTGTAATAATCCTGGAGCATCTGGATGACTTTCCAATGTTCATCCGTGAGTTCCTTGATGCCCTCGGAATCCTTCACATAATCCACCCATTCCTGGCACCACTGGTCCAGATTTTCCAGGAAGCCGTCTTCGTCTACCGTGAAGGTTTTGCCCTTGTATTCTACAGTGGCCATGCCGAAATATCCTCCTTACAATTTTTGGTCCACGGGTTTTCAGACTTCAAAGGTATGGCATTGTGAAAATTTTGTCAAGCATTAAAAATTTCTAACCCCAGGAGATTCGTTCCCTTTCCGTCCAGACACCAGGCGCTACCGCTCCTGCCATGGTCATATGCCTGATGGTCAATTGCCGGTGGTCAATAATCCCCATGGCCGCGTCACCCAGATTAGAACAAAAAATTACCAGGAAATCAAGCCATTGCTTACCAAGACGGCGTAAGCTGCCCGGGTGACTGGGCCCACCCCGTTTGCAGGCGGGCAAAGGAGGTGGGGGAAAGACAAGAGGGACTCCTGCCGCCCCTCAGCTCCCGGTGGCTTCTGGAAAAATCTTGCCGGGGTTCATGATGTTTTGGGGGTCAAAGGCCTGCTTGAGACGCCTCTGCAGGGCGATGACCTCCTCCGACAACTCCATTCCCAGGTACGGGGCCTTGGTGAGGCCGATGCCGTGCTCCCCGGACAGGGTGCCGTTAAGCTCCCGCACCAGGGTGAAAATCTCCTCCACCGCCTTCCCCACCGCCTGCCGCTCGGCCGGCAGCCCCTGGTCGTACAGAAGGTTGACGTGGATGTTACCGTCCCCGGCATGGCCGTAGCAGGGGATTATCAGGCCCCGGCGCCGGGCAATTGCTTGTAAGCCAGCAATCAAGGCGGGGATCGCGCCGAGCGGTACCGCCACGTCTTCACTCACTTTCTGGGGCTTCACTTTCAGCAGCGCCGGGGAGATGACCTGGCGGGCCTTCCACAACTGCTCCGCTTCGGCGGGGGTCTTGGCCCGGATGACCGGACGGGCGCCCTGCTCCCGGCAGAACCGGGCCATGCGGGCGGCCCTCTCGGCCACGTCCCGGGGGTGGCCGTCCACGGCCATGAGCAGCAGGGCCGCGGCCCCGGGCGGCACGGCAAAGGGCAGCAGCTCCCGGACGCAGCTTAGGGTGACCCGGTCCATGAACTCCAGGGCGGTGGGGGCCAGGCCCGAAGTGAGAATCTGGGTCACCGCGGCCGCGGCCGCGGCCAGCGTCCCGAAACCCGCGGCCAGGGTCTGGCGCGCCGCGGGTTTGGACACCAGCCTGAGGATGATGCGGCTGATCACCCCCAGGGTGCCCTCGGAGCCCAGGAACAGCCGGGTGAGATCGTAGCCCACCACCCCCTTCATGGTGCGGGTGCCGGCCTCGATGATCTCGCCGGTGGGCAGCACCACCTGGAGCCCCAAGACATAGTCCCGGGTCACCCCGTACTGCACCGCCACCGCGCCGCCGGCGCACTCGGCCACGTTGCCGCCGATGGTGCAGAAGTCGGCGCTGGACGGGTCCGGGGGGTAATAGAGGCCCTGCTCCGCCACCGCGGCCTTGAGCCGGCCGGTGATGACCCCGGGCTCCACCACCGCCACCAGGTCGCGGCGGTTGATCTCCAGGATGCGGTTCAACCGGGTCAGGACCAGGACCACGCCCCCGGCAATGGGGACGGAGCCGCCGCTGCGGCCGGTGCCGGCCCCCCGGGGGGTCACCGGGAAGCGGTGCCGGTTGGCCAGCTTGAGAATCTGGGAGATTTCCGCCGCCGACCCGGGAAAGACCACCGCCTCGGGGGCATGGGCCCGGTCCGTGGCGTCATAGGCATAGGTCCAGCAGTCCTCCGGGCTGGTGAGGACATGCTCCGGGCCGACGATCGCGGCGATTTCTTTAATTATCGTGTCATGCATGAATGAGTTTTAAATTTAATGGCGGGCAGTGCCCGCCCTACAGTTTTTGGGTCAGGGGAAGTCGGGGCCCTCGGCCCCGCCTTCCCCTGCCACCCTTATGGGGGTTGGGGGTGGGGTTT
>DASWLF010000420.1:0-1965 GCA_036396255.1 Desulfobaccales bacterium | reverse complement strand
AATCTGCAATTTACCTCCGGGGTCAGACCGGGTTACAATGGGGCCAGGGTTGCCCGAAAGGAGATTCGTCTATGGCCCGCATTCTGGTCACCGGCGGGGCGGGGTTCATCGGTTCCCATCTGGTGGAATACCTGCTAAAGCAGGAACATGACCTTATCTGTTTGGACAACTACTTCACCGGCTCCAAGGCGAACCTGCAAGACCTGCGGGGCCACCCCGGGCTGGAGTTGATCCGCCACGACGTGGTGAACCCCATCATGCTGGAGGTGGACCAGATTTATCACCTGGCCTGTCCGGCCTCGCCGGTGCATTACCAGTACAACCCGGTGAAGACCATCAAGACCAACGTCCTGGGGACCCTCAACATGCTGGGCTTGGCCAAACGGGTGAAGGCCCGCATCCTGCTGGCCTCCACTTCGGAGATCTACGGCGACCCCCAGGTGCACCCCCAAACCGAGGCTTATTGGGGCAACGTCAACCCCATCGGGGTCCGGAGCTGCTACGACGAAGGCAAACGGGTGGCGGAAACCCTGATGATGGACTACCATCGCCAGAACGGGGTGGACATCCGCATCGCCCGCATCTTCAACACCTATGGCCCCCGGATGGCCATCAACGACGGCCGGGTGGTGAGCAACTTCATCGTCCAGGCCCTCACGGGCCGGGAAATCACCATTTTCGGGGAAGGCCGGCAGACCCGGTCCTTTTGCTACGTTTCCGACCTGGTGGACGGCCTGGTGCGCCTGATGAACCGCCCGGACCAGTTCGAGCCGGTTAACCTGGGGAACCCCGAAGAATACACGATAATGGAGGTGGCCCGGAAGGTGCTGGCCCTCATCGATACGCCCTCAACCATGGCCCACCGGCCCTTGCCCCAGGACGACCCGGGGCGGCGGCGGCCGGACATCACCCGGGCCCAAGAGGCGTTGGGCTGGCAGCCAGCGGTGACCCTTACCACCGGACTGAAGGAGACCATCCCCTACTTTGCCCAGAAGCTCGCGCAAGAAAATTATCAGGTGGTGGCCAAGCTTAATTTCTAGCCTGGTGGCGCTGGCCCTGGTCAGCGGTTGCACCCAGCCGTCCGGGCCGCCCCAGCAGGCGCAGGTGGCGCGGGTCATCGACGGCGACACCCTGGAACTGCAGGGCGGCGCCCGGGTGCGGGTCCTGGGGATCGACGCGCCGGAAATGGAGAAAGAGGGCCGGCCGGCGGATTTCCTGGCTCATAAGGCCAAAGCGGTGCTCCGCGACTTGACCCTGGGCAAGACGGTGCGCCTGGAGTACGACCGGCAGCGCTACGACCATTACAGCCGCCTCCTGGCCTACCTGTTTCTGCCGGACCACACTTTTGTCAATGCGGAGCTGGTGCGCCAGGGCCTGGCCCGGGTTTATTTTCACGCCCCCAACCTCAAGTACCGGGACGTGCTGCTGGCGGCCCAGCGGGAGGCCCTGTTAGCGCAGCGGGGCATCTGGCAAAAACTCCTGAACCAGGACGAGCCCCATTACCTGGGAAACCGCAGCAGCCTGCGCCTGCACCGCCCCAACTGCACCCTGGCCGCCAAGATGGCCCCGGCCAACCGGGTGCGCCTGGAATCCCTGAAGGACGCCTACCTTGAGGGCTTTAGTCCCTGCCGCAGTTGCCAACCTTAGAAGCGGTTTTCGGTTTTCCGTTTTCGGTTTTCGGTTTGGGCATACGGCGAGCAAGAAGTGAAAAACAGAAAACAGAAAACAGAAAACTATCTCATCCCTTCGTGGCGCAGCAGCCAGCGCTTGCGGTCCAGGCCGGAGCTGTAGCCCCCCAGGGAACCGTCCGCATTGATGACCCGATGGCAGGGGATGATGAGGGGGATGGGGTTCGCGGCGTTGGCCTGGCCCACGGCCCGGGCGGCGCCGGCGTTGCCCAGGCGGGCGGCCAACTCCCGGTAGGAGACGGCCACCCCCCAGGGAATCCGCCGCAGTTCCTGCCAG
>DASWLF010000419.1:0-2031 GCA_036396255.1 Desulfobaccales bacterium | reverse complement strand
GCGGGTGGAGAAGGGCGGGGGGATGACGGGGTAACTTTCAACTTCATGTGCGGCGGGAACATCCCGCACCCAACCCTTCCTGGGGCAGGAGCCGGGGGGCTCCTCCCCGGGGAGGCCATACCGGCTTTAGTAGCATCTGGCGCGCACCCGACGCGACTAACAGGGCGAGGTGACCTCGCCCCTACGACGCTGTAGGGGCGGGGTTTCCCCGCCCCCCAAAATCGGATGCAAATACCAACAGTGGCTGGGAAACTCTGTAAGGCTATATCTGAGACCCAGACCTTAAGTTGCCATGGATTTTTCGGATAAAAAAATTCTGGTGGTTGGCCTGGCCCGCACCGGGGTGGCCCTGTGCCGCTTCCTGTCCCGGGCCGGGGCTCGGGTCACGGTCACCGACACCGCGCCGGGGGCCGAGTTGGCGGACCGGCGCCGGGAAATCGCCGGCTGCGACGTGACCGAAGAGCTGGGAGTGCCCCAACCCCGGTGGCAGGGCTATGACCTCATCGTGCTGAGCCCCGGGGTGCCGCCGGAGCTGCCCTGGCTCGAGGAAGCCCGGGCCGCCGGCATCCCGGTGGTGGGCGAGCTGGAGGTGGCCTCTCCTTTCATCCGGCGGCGTCTCCTGGCGGTGAGCGGCACCAACGGCAAGACCACCACCATCACCCTGGTGGGTGAGCTGTTGGCCGCCTCGGGCTTGAAACCCCTGGTGGGCGGAAACATCGGCACTCCGGTGCTGGAGCTTCTCGACCGGCAGGAGGACGCGGACCTGCTGGTCCTGGAGGTGAGCAGCTTTCAGCTGGACACCGCTCCCAGCTTCCACCCCCAGGCCGCGGCTTTGCTCAACCTCACCCCGGACCACCTGGACCGCTACCCCGACCTCGCCGGCTACATCGCCTCCAAGGCCGGCCTTTTCCGGCGCCAGGGGGAGGCCGACCTCAGGGTCCTGAACGCCGACGACCCCCAAGTGGCCGCCCTGGGTACGGGAAGCGGCAAAGTCTATTACTTTTCGGCCTCCCACCCCTTGACGGAGGGGGCCTGGCTGGAGAACGGGGCCCTCAAGGTCAGGCTGCCAAACCGGGGCACCCAGGTCTTTCCTCTGGAGCAAATCCGCCTGAAGGAGCGGCACAACCTGGAAAACGTCATGGCGGCCCTGCTGCTGGCCCTGGAGGCCGGGGCGGACGCGGACGCCTGCCGCCGGGTGCTGGCCTCTTTTCAGGGGCTGCCCCACCGGCTGGAGCTGGTGGCCGATATCGGCGGGGTGGAGTTTTACGACGATTCCAAGGGCACCAACGTGGGGGCGGTGGCCTGCTCCCTGGCCAACTTTGAGGTGCCGGTGGTCCTCATCGCCGGGGGCCGGGACAAGGACAGCGACTTCTCGCTGCTCTCGGACCTCATCCGGGAGCGGGTCAAGGCCCTGGTGCTCTTGGGGGAGACCCGGGACCTGCTGGCCCGGGTCTGGGGCGGCCTGGCGCCGGTCCACCTGGCCGCGGATATGGCCGACGCAGTGAGACAGGCCCGGCAACTGGCCCGGCCCGGGGAGGTGGTGCTCCTGTCCCCGGCCTGCGCCAGCTTTGACATGTTTACAGACTATGCCCAGCGCGGCGAAGTCTTCCAGAGACTGGTGCGGGAGCTCAGAGATGCCCACCAAGGATAGGGCGCCGCTGGCGACCCCGCAGCATTACGACCAGATCCTGATGGCCAGCGCCTTCTCCCTGGTGGCCCTGGGCCTGGCCATGGTTTTCATCGCCAGCAACGTCATGGCCCAGGCTCAGTACAACGATCCCTACTACTTCATCAAGCGCCAGGGGATCTACGGCCTCCTGGGGATCGGGGCCCTGTTCCTGGGCCGGGCCGTCAACTACCATAATTACAAGCGCTGGGTTTATCACATCATGCTCCTGAGCCTCATCTCCCTGGTCCTGGTGTTTGTCCCGGGCATCGGCGGCAAGGTCCGGGGCGCGGCCCGCTGGCTGCGGCTGGGGCCCCTGACCCTGCAGCCTTCGGAATTCGCCAAACTGGCCCTGGTCCTGTTCA
>DASWLF010000418.1:0-5361 GCA_036396255.1 Desulfobaccales bacterium | reverse complement strand
CCGGCCACTCCCGGGTGATTTCGAAGTGGTCCCGGGAGAAGAGGGGCTCTTCCTTGAAGCTCACCCGGAGGCGGTGCGCCGCGGCCAGGCGGGTCAACAAGCCCTGCCCTTCCTGCCTGATGATCCCGATTACCTGGGGATGGGCCGCTAGGGACAGGCGGTAGCCGGGGAATTCCCGAGCCTCGGCGGTTAGCTGCCGCATAATATCACAGGCCAGGGTCAAGGAAGACAAAACTTCTCCCCGGCCCCGGCAACAGGAGCAGGGTTCGGTGACGATCTGGGCCAGGCTGTCCCGTAAGCGCTGGCGGGTCATCTCCACCAACCCCAGGGGAGAGATGGGTAAGACCGTGGTCTTGGCCCGATCCCGGCTGAGCCCTTGCAACAGCGTCTGGTAAACCAGGTCCCGGTGCGCCGCCTGCTCCAGGTCGATGAAGTCGATGACGATGAGACCCCCGAGGTTGCGCAGCCTGATCTGCCGGGCAATTTCCTTGGCAGCCTCCAGGTTGGTCTGCAGGATGGTTTCCTCCAGATGCCGCCGGCCCACGAACTTGCCGGTGTTGACGTCGATGGCGGTGAGGGCCTCGGTGGCGTCAAGGTACAGGTAGCCGCCGCTTTTGAGCCACACCCGGGGGGCCAGCAGCTTTTCCCAGTCCAACTCCAGGCCGAAATGGGAAAAAAGCGGCTCGGGCTCGGAATAGAGCTCCACCCGATAGGTATCCCCGGGGCTGAAAGACTGCAGGAAGTCCCGGGCCTTGGCAAAGGCCTCCGGGTCATCCACCACCACCCGGTCAATCTCGGAGGAGAACAGCTCCCGGAGCAGGCGCCGGGCGGCTTCCAGCTCCTGGTGCAGCAAAGCCGGGGCCGTGGCGGCCTCCTTTTTGCGCAGGATTTTCTGCCACCGGGGCAATAAGGCCTCAAGTTCCCGGGCCAGTTTCTCCAGGCTCTGGCCCCGGCAGGCGGTGCGGGCGATCAGGCCGCCCTCGGGAGGCTTGATCTCCTCCAGCATGGCCTTGAGCCGCTGGCGCTCCTCTTCTTCGGCAATTCGCCGGGAAACCCCCAGGTGCACCAGGGTTGGCAGGTAGACCAGGTAGTGCCCCGCCAGGGCGATCTGATTGGTGAGGCGGGCCCCTTTCTTACCCAGGGGGCCCCGCACCACCTGCACCACAATCTCCTGGCCTTCGTGGAGGAGATCGCTGATGGAAGCGGCGGGCCGCCGCCGCGGCGGCTCGGCCACGGCGGACAACTCGTCCTTCAACCAGAGTTGATAAAATTCGTCTTCCTGGACCGTGACATCTTCGGCGAAAAGATACGCCGGACGCTCCAGCCCCAGATCCACGAAGGCCGCGGCCATGCCGGGCAACAACTTTACCACCCGGCCCTTGTAGATGTTGCCCACCAGGCCGTTCACGGGATGGCTCTCCACGTAGAACTCCACCAACCGGCCATCCTCCACCAGGGCCACCCGGGTGTCACACTCCGCCACGCTGATTAATAAAAGATTAGCCATAGGATGACTTTGGGGGAAGGGACCAGGGGCTTTTTCGTAAGTGGCCCCTGCCCATTCCCCCAAACCCCCTACCCCAACCCCTTACAGGGGGTTGGGAGGGGAGTTTGAGGGGAGGGCAATTGTAAGCCCCGGCCCTCCCCTCAACAACCTCCTAAATACTCCTCATCTTCAAAATTCGCAAGCCCCGGGTCTGGTCGTCGGTCAGGGAAAAGATGGCGGCCAGGGCGTCCGTGGCTTTGAGGTTATCTCTTTCCAGGATGCGCAGGTGCAGCTCCAGGTTTTGAGGGTCCGTCACCTGCAGTTTCGCCACCAGTGGTCGCAAGTCAATGATTTTCGTTTTCTTGGGTCGGCGCCGGGTCACCGGGAATTCGTCCCGGACCAGGAAGCGCGCCGCGTCCTGCGACTGGAAGACCGGGCCTTCGCTCGCCACCTGGTAGACCGCGCTTTCGAACCGGGGCGGCGCCAGGCGCCCCGGCAAGCGGGCCGCCTGCAGGATTTGCAGACCCGGCGGCAGGGCCCGGTTCAGGCGGTCCCTCACGGCGCCTTCGTCCACCTGCTGGGCCAGCTCCAGGTCCAGGCTCTCCCCCAGGCTTTCCACCCCCACGGGCAGGGCTCCGTGGAACGAGACCCGGGGCAGGGGATGGAAGCCGGAGCTAAAGACCAGGGGCAGGCCGGAACGGCGCAGGCTGCGGTACATGGCCGACACCAGCTCCAGGTGGCTGAGCCAGCGGACCTCGTCGAGCTTGGCATAGGTGAGCCGGTAGCGCGTCGGCGGGGGCCCGGTCGGGGCCGGGGGGCCAGGCGGCGCCGGCGGGATAACCTGGGAGTCATGGAGCTTCAGGGAAATGTGCTCCTGGTCGCAGACGCCGCAGTCCTGGCAGCCCGCCTGGCGGCAGTCCGGGGTCTCCACCCCCTGGTAGGCCAGGCTGCGCTCCTGGGCCAGGAACGCCCGGCTGACGCCGCTGTCCAGGTGATCCCAGGGCAGCACCTCATCCGGGTGTCTCTCCCGCAGGTAGAAATCCGGGTCCACCCCGGCTTCCCGGAAGGCCTGCCGCCAGGGCTCCAGGCGCAGCTGCTCGCTCCAGGCATCCAGGCGGCATCCCAGGCGATGGGCCCGCATCAACACCGGCGCCAGGCGGCGGTCTCCCCGGGAAAAGACGCCTTCCAGCCAGGTCTGGGCGGCGCTGTTCCATTTGGCCTGGATATGCTGCCCCCGCAGCCGGTCCTTGACTTCGTGGAGGCGGCGCCGGCTTTCTTCCAGATCCTCCTGGCGCTCCCACTGGAAGGGGGTATGGGCCTTGGGAATGAAGCTGGAGAGGCTGACGTTGAGCCGGGGGCGCCGGCCCCGGGGGGCGGCCTTAAGAATTTGATTTACCAGGGTGATGATGGCCTCCCGGTCCTGGGGAGACTCCCGGGGCAGGCCGATCATGAAATAGAGCTTGAGCAGCTGCCAGCCCGCGGCAAAGGCCCGGCTGGCCGAGTCGATGATGGTCTCTTCCGGCAAATTCTTGTTGATCACCTGGCGCAGGCGCTGGCTGCCGGACTCCGGAGCCAGGGTCAGTCCGGTGCGGCGCACCCGTCGGATCTGCTCCATCATTTCCCCGGTCAGGGTATCGGCCCGCAGGGACGGCAGGGAAACGGCCACCTGCCGCGGGGCCAGGCGATCCATGAGCTCTTTCAGAAGGGGCGCCAGGGGGCCGTAATCGCCCACGCTCAAGGAGAGGAGGGATAACTCCTCAAATCCGGTGGCGGCCAGGGCCGCTTCCACCCAGGCCAGCGCCGCGGCGGGGTCCCGCTCCCGCACCGGCCGGTAGATCATGCCGGCCTGGCAGTAGCGGCAACCCCGGGTGCAACCCCGGGAGATCTCCAGGTTCAGGCGGTCGTGGATGATCTGGCACTGGGGCACCAGGGCCTGGGGGCTGAGGGCGATGCGGTTGAGGTCGTCCAGAACCCGTTTGGGGATGGAGGTGCGGCGGCCCCGGGGTATGATCTCCCGGAGACGCCCCTGGCCGTCGAACTCCGGGTGGAAGAAGGCGGGAACGTAAACCCCCGGCAACTCCTCCAGGGCCCGCCACAGTTCCGGGCGGGCGCCATGGGCCTGCCGCCAGGCCCCCACGACCTGGGCCACCTCCAGCAGCGCTTCTTCACCGTCTCCCAGGACCAGGGCGTCCAGGAAGGGCGCCACCGGTTCGGGGTTGAAGCAGGCGGGCCCGCCGCCGATGACCACCGGGTCTTTGGCGGTGCGGGCCTCGGCCAGCAGGGGCACCCCGCCCAGGTCCAGCAGGTTCAGAAAATTGGTGTAGCCCAGCTCGTACTGAAAGCTCACCCCCAGCAGGTCAAACTGGGCCAGGGGAGTGCCGGACTCCAGGCTGGCCAGGGCCTGGCCCCGGCCCCGCAGTTCGGCTTCCAGGTCCGGAGCCGGGGCATAGGCCCGCTCGGCCCAGATATGGTCCTCCCGGTTGAGGATGCCGTAGAGCAGGCCCAGACCCAGGTGGGACATCCCCACTTCGTAGAGGTCGGGGAAGAGCAGCGCCGCCCGCAGGGACACGGCTCCGGGGTCTTTGATGACCGCGTTGATCTCCCGCCCCAGGTAGCGGGTGGGGCGCTGGACCCGGCTGAGATAAGAGTTATTGGTCAATTTGAGTTTCGAGTTTCGAGTTTTTAGTTTTTAGTTTTGCGCGTCTGCTTCGGGGTGGGCAGTCGTAACCGGCAGCAATGTAGGGTGGGCACTGCCCGCCATTTCCATATTGCTGGCGATGCCCACCCCAAAAAGTGGCCAGTTCATTCTATCTGTCATTCTGAGCGAACTGCCTGCGCTAAACCACGAAGAATCAGAGGGCGCGATAAATCACGCCCCTACAGATTGGGCAACGCGCAGGGCCTCTGCCAAATCCAGGTTGCCGTCGTATAGGGCCCGGCCCACGATGACCCCCACCACCCCCAGGGGTTCCAGGGGCAGGAGGGCCTTGATGTCATCCAGAGAACTGACGCCGCCCGAGGCGATGACCGGCAGGTCGATGGCCTCAGCCAGGGCCCGGGTGGCCGTAAGGTTCACCCCCCGTTTGACCCCGTCCCGGCTGATGTCGGTGTAAATCAGGACCGCGGGCCTGAGCGGCGCCAGGCTCCGGGCCACTTCCAGGGCAGTCCGGCGGCTGGTCTCGGTCCAGCCCTCCACGGCCAAAAGACCGTCCCTGGCATCCAGGCCGAAAGCGATGCGCCCCGGGTACTCCGCACAGGCCCGGGCCGCCAGCTCCGGGTCTTTGAGCGCCACCGTGCCCAGAATCAGGCGGTCTATCCCTAAGTCCACATAGGCGGCCAGGGTGTCCAGGGTGCGGATGCCGCCTCCCAGCTCCATGGGGATGGCGAGGGCCCGGCGCAGGCGCCGGATGGCCTCCAGGTTCTGGGGCCTGGCAGAAAAAGCGCCGTCCAGGTCCACCACGTGGAGCCACCGGGCCCCGGCTTCCTGCCACTTGAGTCCCATGGCCAC
The DNA here is from genome assembly GCA_036396255.1 of Desulfobaccales bacterium. Lineage (GTDB taxonomy): Bacteria > Desulfobacterota > Desulfobaccia > Desulfobaccales > 0-14-0-80-60-11 > DASWLF01. The sequence goes on along the minus strand of DASWLF010000418.1, from coordinate 367 downwards.
CGGGTCGTCGCTGAAGACGGTCTCGGCGTCCAGCCGCCCCTGGCGCAGGCGCACGCATTTGCCGCCGCGAATATCAACCGCAGGAATTATCAGCATATTTAAAATTTTAACCCAAAGATCGGGCCACTGACAATCCCCGCCGGCGGATTAATCCTGCGGCACGGAAATCCCCTTGATAATTCCTGGCTTAATCTTAATAATAACTATTAAGAGACTGGGAGGCGCCCATATTGCCGGGTTAATCCGGTTGCCATCCGGGGCGGGCCCAGCCAGCCACAAATTGAGAAGGGGAGCGGATGTCCGAATTAGGCCGATTCCTGGTAATCATCGGGGCCATCCTGGTGCTGGTGGGCGTGGTGCTGTGGCT
>DASWLF010000417.1:0-2108 GCA_036396255.1 Desulfobaccales bacterium | reverse complement strand
CGGTGCTGGCCGGTCATCTCGGCTCTCCTCTGCCTTGAAAAGTCTTCAGAAAAAATCCTTAGTGGCATCGGCGTCTCGCCGGTGCTGTAGGGGCGGGTTTAAAACCCGCCCCTATCCGGTCATTTTCATGATTTCCGGGTGTCCCAAAGGGCTGCCAGAGACGGTCGCCTTACCGCCCTAATTTTCCGGTGGGGCGGGCCTCCGTGCCCGCCACCAATATTCTTTCTGGCCATTTTCTAGGGCTCTGACTTACTTAGAAAATGTAGAACAGCCGCCCCCGGCTGTTCATGGGCAGGCGAGGGCGCCTGCCCTACATTCTTCTCGTCCCCAAGCTCAGCTTGGGGACCAGAAAAAGCCCTGGTCGATTATGTCATCCGCTCTTTCAACTGCCGCACGTTTTCCGCCAGGGGCCGGTCGTTGAAGATGCCGGAGCCCGACACCAGGACGTCGGCCCCTGCCGCCACTATCTCATCGACAGTGTCCAGGCTCACCCCGCCATCCACCTGGATGAGCACGTCCAACTTCTGTTCGTCGATCATCTGCCGCAGGCGGCGGATCTTGGGCAGGACCCCCCGGATGAATTTTTGCCCGGAAAAGCCCGGGTTCACCGTCATCAACAGGACCAGGTCCACGTCCTTCAGGACATATTCCAGGCAGTCGAGGGGGGTGTGCGGATTCAGGGACACCGACGCTTTCACCCCCAGTTCCTTGATGTTCTGGATGAGGCGCTCCAGGTGCACCGTGGCTTCCGCGTGGATCCCCAGCCAATCGGCCCCCGCCTCCACGAACTGCTCCAGATAACGTTCCGGATTGCTGATCATCAGGTGGACGTCCAGGGGCAGCTTGGTGGCCCGGCGGATGGCCTTGGTGACCGCCGGCCCGATGGTGAGGTTGGGGACGAAATGCCCGTCCATGACGTCCACGTGGATCCAGTCCACCCCAGCCTGCTCCGCGGCCCTGACCTGCTCCGCCAGGCGCCCGAAGTCGGCAGATAAGATGGAGGCAGAAAGCTTGCGCATGGGTTGTCCCGCTTTCTTGGCTAGTTAGGAGGGAATAATTCCCCTGGCCAACTTACCCCGTTTCCCAGGGAAAAATCAAGCGCGCCGTGGGGGGACCGGTCATTCCCTGCCAACCAGGCGGCTATTCAAGGCCTCCAGCTCCTCCCAGAGGCGGCGCAGCTCGGGGTGCAGCTGCCACTCCTCCGGCTTGGTGGCGTATTGCTCGCCTTCATTAATAAACCGGTACATATAAATTTCGCAGGCCCGGTACTCCTGCTGCTCCCCGGCCCAGCGGGTGAAGTTGCCGGGGAAGATCCCCGCAATTTTCCAGCCTTTTCCCAACTTCAGGGTTTCTGCTTGGGTAATGGTGTGCCAGGTTTCCAGAAAGGTGGTGAGGTATTCCGCCCCTGAAGCCCGGCACATCCAGGCCATCATGTCTCCCAGCAGCCCCATGAGGCCCATCTGCCGGTATTCCGGATGGGTGCCGGCAAAGGTGTATTCGATCTGCAGGTTCTGATCATATTTAGTCATCAGGGATGCGGCCACCAGCCGGGAGGTGGCCACTTCTTGGGCCACCAGCATACAGCACGGCTTTCTTAAGGCGTCCGCCTCCCAGGTTTCCACCAGGGCCATGCGGCTTTCATACTCTTCCGCATAGAGCATAAAGTCGTGGGCAGAGCCGTAAAGCTCCGGGTAGGCCTGGCGCCAGAGTGCCGCCGCGGCCGTCAGGTCCGCCCGGGCCAGGGGCCGCCCCACAAACCGCCCCTCCAGGTGCTCCCGGGGCTCCGGCTTGACCCAGCGCACCTCCTTTTCCCTAATGGGGCGGGTGCGGCAGCTCAGCCCCATCTGCCGGAAGGGGCGGTAGGGAGCCATATCCAGGAAGCGCATCGCATTCTCCTCTAATACCTAGTGTCGTGTCCTGGCAAAAGCTTTCATAAAGGTAAGGCCGATTTTGACGGCAAAACCTCACGGTGGTGTATGTGTAGCCGCAAGCTTTAGCTTGCGCCAAATGATTCTTAGCCGCGTCAGGCGCAGGCTAAACGACCATGACCCGATTCGGGCCACCCCCAACAATGAAAGCCTCTGTAGGGGCGGGTTTAAAACCCGCCC
>DASWLF010000416.1:0-6119 GCA_036396255.1 Desulfobaccales bacterium | reverse complement strand
AAAACCACTTGATTTGCCTGGGCATCACAGTCTCCTTATTCCTTCAGGTGGAAAAATTCTTTCAAGGCCCCATTTGCCTTTCAAGGGCGGTTTTCCGGTTCCTGCGGTGGGGTTAATCAAAGGATTAATTGGGTCACTAGGGTGGCTCCGGTCAGGCCACTGGCCCCCCGAAAGCTGATTCACCTGATGATGGCGTGGGGGACCGCAGGGAGACAGGTCGCCCCCAACCTCTATCTTATAATAGCCGCGCCGCTTCAAGGCCGGCTTCCAGTCTCTCAGCGTTCCCCTCATTTGCGGTTGATGCAGGATCTCACTTAGGGCGCCAGACCTTTACCGGCAGGTTTTTATAGGGCTGCGCGTAACGGATGGTTTCAGTCCCATCAGGGTTAACTTGCAGCCTTGGACTTTTCGCATTAGTCACTGCGTCAATGGAGTTATCTCGGTGGATTTCTGGATCGAGTTTGAGAGTCGGGGCCGGTTTGGTGAAGTTATATATCATGCCATCAGGCCCCACGATGCCCACATGGGCAGTCCCCCACTGAACCACGGTGCCGGGCGTGAGTGGGTCGGAGGGGTTGCCTGGAGTGTAGTTCCCATTCGGCTTTTCCAAAAAGCTCGTGAGTTCCCCATAGCTTCTCATGACCCCATCCTTGGGCGGCGGCGCCCCAATCCGGTCGCCGACATAGTCATGACAAACGCCCCCCGTTGCCGGGGGCTTGTCGTACCCGGGGGGAGTCCCGGGGGCTACCCGGGTGGGAGGAAGGATGGGCGGGGCGCCCACCGCCGTAACCCCGGGAATGAATCGAGTCCCGCCAGTTCCTCCCGGCGGTGGGGGCTGACTGCCCGGGGTGCCGCCCGGCGTTGTCGTCACTGGCCCCGAAGTCCCGCCAGTTTCCTCGGTCGCAGGCGGCGCCTGGGCAATTGTGGTACCGGGATGAGGTTCGCCAGGAGGTAGTCCCCCATCCCCACAGCCGCCCCCCATCACCGGCGGTGATGTTGAAGGAGGTGGGGGTAAATCGCGGGTAATGGCCCCCGGCGCCGTCACCGTGGGCGGCGGTGCCGGCGGCGCGGTGGGCGGCGGCGCCGGTGGCGCCCCCGGCGGCCCATGGTGCGCCTCCCCCCCTCCTGGTTGCGTCGCCAGGGAATTGCCTAACTGCCCCAGTCCGAAAACTGCCAGTCCTGCCACCATGATCAGGAGCCACTTCATCTGCCTGGACATCACTGTCTCCTTATTCCTTTAAGGCTGCAAAACCCCCTGGGGGCGTCGCCACGGGTTCCACTTCCGGGAGACCTTCTCAAAGTCCTTGGCAAAATCGGATAAGATTGGGGTTGCCTGCCTGGTTCCCGGATGATGAGGTTTCCCGCGGTCTCCAGAGTCTCGGACGTATCTGCTTCTGAGAAAAGTCTCCCACCCTTTGAGCCCCTCACGCCTTCTTATCGGCTTACGGCGCGGGAAATTGAATCTTCATCCGGCTCTGGTCATCGCAGCTGAGTTTGTGCAGTCATTTACGAGGCCATTGCAGGAAGGAGCAAATCTTGCCAGGGGTGAGGGGGAAATTTGTCGCAATCAGATGTTGGTCTTAAAAGGCTGCCTGAAAAAGAGGCGCCTCAACCCAGGCTCTCTGGGCCGTGGTGGAGCGGCCCCACCTTTGTGACCACGGTCTGCAAAGGTGGGGCCGCTCCCAGGTCCGGGGTTTACTTTTTCTCTTCGGTTTGCGGGGCGCTCTTTTTGCTCTCGGCGCCGCTGCCTTTGCCTCCCGGCGGGGGTACCTTGGAGTATCTTTCCGCGTCTTCGTTGGCCTTTTTGAGGGCCTGACCCGGGGGTTCAGGTTTAAACCGTTGGGTGTCCGGCGCAGCCTGAGGCGACGTCGGCTCGGTAGCCCAACTGGGCGACGGCCCCATCGGGCCAACCAGCGCTACCGTTATTATGAAAACCACCAGGCTCAGTAGGATTTTTCTCATGACCTCTCTCCTTGCAATGCGTTAATGGAATCGAGGAAATCCATATTATGTTTATCGGCTCTCCCCGTTAATAGGTGAAACGTAATTGACCGCCTACCACATGGCGAACGTAATCATAAGTGGGTATGTTGGAAGCTTGTCGGGTTAAGTAGTAGTGAACATTGACGGTCAGGGTTTTGTAAATGCTGTACGTCAGAATTGACCCGAAATTGAAGATCGTGTCGTGTCGCCTCGGAAACCACGTGCGAGTCCCATCGAAGTAATGATGCTCATAAGGTTCGAGCCCCAGGTCCACGAACATGTTGAGTGTGAATCGGGGATGATATGGCAATGGGTACACGCCGTTCACCAGGAAATGCACGCGGGAGCCGTCGTTATTCCTGCCTCCCGCCGCAAAATAGTCATACCTCACCCGGGCTTGGATGTAACCACCGGGCTTATAGAAGTAATAAAATCCCAAAACCGGCCCAATTTGGCGGCCGCTCCGGTCATACTCGGGTATGGCTATGGGGGTCCAGGCATAGTACCGGGCCAGAGTCAGGCTCGTCTCGATGCCGATCTCCTGGCTGTACCGGTGAAATACCGTGGGACTCAAATCAAAGTTGGTGGAGTACTTGTCTGACTGCACATCAGTGAAATTATAACTGAAAGGCAGGTAGAACATCGTACTCCCCGAAAGATAAGAAGGCTTGACGGTAAAAGTGTGCATTAAAGTATCATATATGCTAAGCCGGGGATGGAAATTCTGATAATAGTCATACTTAGCCTCTAGATCCCAGGGACCGGCGGGGTTGAGGTTATACCATAATTTAACATTATGGTAGTATGACATGTCGCCCTGGCCCCGCACCTGCGCCGCCGCAGAAGGCTTGATAGGTTGCTGCGACACATTGGAATCCCAATCAATGCCCGCAGCGGCATCAATGTGGAAGTTCTGACCGCTCAGAGCGGCCCCCCACGCCTGGCCCACAGCCAACATCAGGCCCAGGAGCATCACCATTAATATTGGTACCTTTGTTTTACCCATGATTATCCCCCCCTAATGGATATGTAACAAATTTATTAAATCTTTCCTAGCATGGTTTCCAAGAAGCGTCAAGCATAAAATTGACGATAAATACATAATTTGAGAGCTCTGGAAAAGGCTTAGTCGAAATAGGAAGGCATTGATAATCCCCCTAAATCCCCCTTTACAAAAGAGGGACTTAAGATGGGTTTCCATGATTTATCAATGAGTTATCATTAAGGGGGGGGATTATAAGACCTTTCACCCGCAAGACTATCGATTTTGATACTATTGCAGCGGTCTCAACTTATTTGAAAAGGCATATCACTTGAGAACAAGAAGTGACACACGGAATACAGACAACAGAACAAGCAGCGCCGAAGTGGCGCTTCCGCCTTGAGGTTTCGCTATTTCTTTTGTCCGTCTTAATCCCATTGTGCATTACTCCGGTCACCGCTACGAGTCTTTCCACCGCATGGAAAACGACGCTCTCGGGACTGTTAATGCTGGGCCTTCACCCACCCTTTTGGCTGGCGGGCGCCGCCGTCATGAGAAAACCAGGTATTAATTTCATCAAGAAAAAGGGGTTCGGGTTCCATCAAGGCTTCGCCCCGGTCTCTTGAGGTAAGCCGCACCCGGTATCGCCTCGGGCTGGTAATGTCCTCAATCCCCGGGTTTTTAGGTGGTTGAAGCCTTAGGCATCCTACTGATGTCAGGCTCTGGCAGACCCCGTTTGGTCCTGGTCTTAACCGGCGATGTGCTTTTACTCGCCAGCTTCCTGGCCGGGGAATTATTCCGATGCTTTGGTCACCTCAGTTGATGGCGGCTCCTTTTCCCAGCCACCGCCCAACGCCTTGTACAGGGCAATCAGGTTGGTGTCCACCGTGCTGGTGCTTTGGACCAGGGCATTTTCGGAAGTATAGAGGTTGAGCTGGGCCGTGAGGACGTTCAAAAAATCCGTCTTGCCCACGATGTAAAGCTTCATGGCCAGGTCCACGGCCCGGCGGTTGTTAGCCACCGCCGCGGACAGGGACCTGCGGCGTTCCTGTTCCTTGGCATAAGCCACCAGCGCGGTTTCCACGTCTTTCAAGGCGGTGAGCACCGTCTTTTCATACGCCGCCAGGGCCTGCTCCTGGAGGGCATCCTGAACTTTGATGTTCCAGTAGATGCGGCCGCCGGCGAAGATGGGCCAGGTGACGCTGGGGCCGAAGGACCAGAATTTACTATTGGCCAAATTCCCCAGCTTGGTCAGGTCATTGCTGGAAAAGCCGAAGCTCCCGGTGAGGGAAAACTTGGGGAAGAGGTCCGCGGTGGCTACCCCGATGCGCGCCGTGGCCGCATGGAGCTGGGCTTCGGCCCGGCGAATATCCGGGCGGCGGCGCACCAGGTCCGAGGGCAGCCCCACGGGAACTTCCGGTGGCGTGGGCGGAATGGGCGAGACCTTGATCAAGTCTTTCTCCAGCGCCGCCGGCTGCCGGCCCAGCAACACCCCCAGGCTGTAAATGGCCGCCCGGGCCGAGGACTCCAGCACCGGGATCTGGGCTTCGGTGGTGGCCACCTGGGCGTTGGCATTGGCCAAGTCCAGGGCGCCCACGAAGCCGGCCTCAAACCGCTTGCGGATGATTTCGGCGGTACGCCGCTGCGCCTCCAGGTTTTTGCGCGCGATGGCGATCTGTTGCTGAAATCCCCGCAGGCCAAGATAGTTGTTCCCCACGTCTCCCACCAGGGTTATCAGGACGTCGCGATGGTCTTCCAGGGCCGCCCGGAGATCGGCGGTGGCGGCCTCAATGTTACGCCGCGTCCCCCCGAAAATATCCAATTCCCAGGAAGCGTCCAGGCCCACCTGAAATAATTCCCGGAGCCCTCCGGCGGTGGCGATGGCGCCGCCGCCCCCGGCTTCGCTGGCCCCCTGGCTCTTTTGGTAAAGCGCCGAGGCCTCCACCTGGGGCCAGAACGGCGCCCCGGCCACCCCCCGGGCCGCCCGGGCCTGGCGAATGCGAGCCTCGGCCTGGCGCAGATCCAGATTGGAGCGTATGGCCATTTCCACCAGGGAAGAAAGGGTCGCATCGTTAAAAGCCTGCCACCATGCCACCAGGGTCACCGGACTGGGCGAGGTCTTGCTGGGCAGGGCCTGGTTGACCGCGGCCTGGCCGTCCCAGTTTTCCGGCACCTTGGTCTCCGGCGGGCGGTAATCCGGGCCCACGGCGCAGCCCGCCACCGTAAGCAGGGAAAAAGCCAGCACTAAGTTTACTAAAACCTTCTTGCTGTTTGTTCCGGTTTCCGCCATTGTCATGAGCATTTTCACTTTCTTTGGTGGCACAGCCTTTCCAGGCTGTGCCCTACTCAGACTGGTCCTCTAAAGATTCCCCCGGTTCCCAGAGAAACGGATAATCCTCAGGAGCATTGCACAATTCCGCTTTAACCGGATTATTGCGGATATAATTCCATTTCTCCAGAAACTCATCATAATCTCTCACAATGCGGTCAAAACTTTCTTTCTGCCATAAGGCGCCGTTGGTACCCCTGTATTTATTGACTCCCCAGGCGCTAAAACCTTTGACACCCTGTAATATCTTACTTAAGGAATATTCCGCATCTGATTCAACAACAGTAGGTTTAAACATCAGGTGGACATGATCCGGCATCACTACGGCTGCTGTCACCCAATATCTTATTCGCTGAAAATGTTTTATGGCATCTAACACAATCATTCTCTCATCTTCAGAAATAATCCCTGATTGAAGGAGGAAAGTGGCAAAATATATGCTTCCCGGTAATCGCCAATGAGGCAGATTCCGGCGAGTGATGAATAAGTCATCATTTCTGGCACAGGCTGGAAAGCCTGTGCCACCGGGATTTTTGGTTTTCTCTTCCATATAACGTCTGAGGCCAGCAGCGGGTTTCAGCCATTACCTGACATGATTCCTTAGATAATTTATCGTTATGTTTAATCCCCTTTTCTCCATCAATGGTTCGGAGCAATCCTGCTAGACGCCTATTCATATCGCAAGGCGATGATGGGGTCCAGACGCGAGGCTTTCCACGCCGGGTAAAAGCCAAAGATGATGCCCACCGTCACTGAGACCGCGAAGGCCGCGATGATGGCCCCCAGGGACAACTCCGTGGGCCAGCCCAGCCATATCCTTACCAG
>DASWLF010000415.1:0-1768 GCA_036396255.1 Desulfobaccales bacterium | reverse complement strand
CCACAAAATGGCGGCTCAGCTCCCGGAAGCCATGAAAATCCAAATCCATGGCCAGGAAATCGATGTCCGCCGCCACGTCACCATAGCGGAATCGGGGATTAAATTCAATGCAATCAAATACGTAGACCCCATCCGCCAGACAAATATTCTTCATGTGCAGGTCGCCGTGGCAGTCCCGGATGCGGCCTTCTTTGATGCGCCTCAGGAACAAGGCCCTTTTGCGGGCCAGAAAGGTCCGGGCGAAGGCCCGGATCCCCTCAAACCGCTCCCGGTCCAGCATGACCCCCACCAGGGGCTGGGTGCGGGCGAAATTTTCTTCGTGGTTGTAGGCGATGACGGCCGGCTCCCCATATTTGTTGATGTGGGGACCGGTGGCGGCCTGCTGATAGAAGGGCGCCAGCCGGTCGATGATCCGGTCCAGGTGCTCCGGGACCAGCTCCCCCCGGTCCGCCACTTCGTCCATCATGCGGTGCTGGGGCATGCGCACCATCTTCAGGACGTACTCCAGGGGGTGGCCCTGGCCCCCCACCCGCAGCCCCTGGCCCCGGGCCGCGATGGGCAGCACCTCCAGATAGATCTCCGGGCAGAGGCGCCGGTTCAGGACCAGCTCCTCCTTAAGATAGTGGTGCCGGCGGCGCAGGGTGGTGAAGTTCAAAAAACCCAGGTCCACCGGCTTCTTGACCTTGTAGGCGTAACGGTCGGTGAGGAAGACGTATGAGATGTGGGTCTGAACCAGCTCCACTGCGGTGGTGGGCTCCGGGTACGCCGCCGGCTCCAGTAACGCCGTCACCAGGTTCATATATTCAATATAAACCATTTGGCCCCGGGGGGCCAGCCGACCAGACCCTTGCCGGCACCTCCCGTACAGGGGGCCACGATAATAAATTGAGAGCTCTGAAAAAGGCTTAGTCGAAATAGGAAGGCGTTAATAATCCCCCTAAATCCCCGGAGGGTCCGGTACGGAAATTGCGCTGGCAGCCAGGGGCTTTGCCCCAAGAACTAACCATGATGAACATATAAGCAATTATGAAGGTGGGCCGTGCCCACCCTACATGTCTGGACCTGATGTCCTTGGTTTTCCCAGGACTCCCATTTTCATTAAAAAATCTCTGGTGGCACAGGCTTTCCAGCCTGTGCCGGCGCAGGCTAAAGCCTGCGGCTACATTCTGCCAATTTACCCGCTTAACACCGAGCGCAAAATCCCTGCCTGACAATACTGCCTAAATCCCCCTTTAGAAAAGGGGGGCTTGGGATGAGTTTACATGATTTATCAAGGACTTATCTTTAATTACCCCCTTTTTAAGGGGGGGGAAGGGGGGCTTACAAGACCTTCCACCCGGGAGAATATTGAGCTTGCTACTCTTGCAGAGGTTTCTCCGGCCAATCCGGCCTCACCCTTCCTGGGCGGCGATCTCCTCCAGGGTGCGGCCGCTCAGGACCGAGGCCGGCTCTGTGCCCAGCGGGTCCCGGCCGGCATCGGCCTCCTCGTCGTCCGCCTTCACCAGCAGCCAGCTCTCGTCCCGGCCGGTCTTGAAACGGGTGAGGGCGTAGCCCCCCTTAAGCTTCCGGCCCATGAGCCACACCTTCAGATGCCCGTGCGCCACGGCCTCGGCCATGGACATCGGGGTCCCCTTTTTCTCCGTCAGGTTGCGGTACGAGCCCGTGTCCCAGACCAACACCGTGCCGGCCCCGTATTCCCCGGCCGGGATGACCCCCTCGAAGGCGGCATATTCCAGGTGATGGTCCTCGGTGGGAACGGCCAACCTTT
>DASWLF010000414.1:0-1505 GCA_036396255.1 Desulfobaccales bacterium | reverse complement strand
TAGGGGTAATACTGTTCACTTAAGCGCCATGTAGGGGCGGGGTCTCCCCGCCCTGGTATAAGAAGGGCCATTTATTGGGCGGGGAAACCCCGCCCCTACGAAAAATAGAAATTGCCAATGCTTAAATGAACAGCATTGGATATAGGGGGATTAATAATGCCTTTCCATTTCGACTAAGCCTTTTTCAGAGGTCTCAAGTACATTGATATTATTTCCTTATTCGCCTTTTGACCTTTTGGCCTTCTCACCTTTTCCCCGCTTTTTTCGCAATTCCCGGGCCCCGGACTTCCAGGCCGCCTCCCCCTTTTTACCTTTGCCCCGGATTTTGGGAGTCGGCTGCAGCAGGTTAGACAAATCCAGCAGCACGCTGCCGGGAGAGGGGAGGGGACGGGGCGGCTTCTCGGGCCTGACCTGGTCTTTCGGCGGGGGCGGGGGCAGTTGCAGAAACTCCCGGGGCAGGGCCGGGGCCAGGAAGAGGTCTTCGCCGTAGCCCTGAAAGGCGATGCCGGCCCGGAGTGCGGCCTGGGCCTGGACCGTGACGATTACGGGCTCCGGGGCCCGGCGCCTTCCTAACTTCATGGCGGTCTCCCGGGTAGCGGCCAACGCCAGCTCCTTCTCCGGGGGCGGCTTGAGCCCCTCCTCCCAGACGCGGCCGTGAGCTTTGGGGGGGATGGCGGCATAGAGCAGGGCGGGCGGCGTGGCGTCGGGCCGGCGCAGCCTGGCCGGACCAGGCGCCAGGCAGCGGATCTGGTCGTGCGCCAGCTCAAAGGCCGGGGGCTGCATCAGGGCGGCCACCTGGTCCAGATGGTGCCGCCGCACAAAGCCCCAGTCCGGCTCTCCGGTGAGGGCTTGCAGCACCTGTTTCACCGGGATGAAACCGTCGGCCGAGAGCACCAACCCGAACTCGTCGGGCCGGTGGCACAGCATGTAAGTCAGCAGGCGGGCCAGGTCTGCCAGTTGGCGGGGCAAGCGGCTCATAAGAGGGTTTTCGGTTTTGAGTTTTCGGTTTTCGGTTATTTATAGCCAATGCCAAAAGTTTTTTCCGTTAAAGGGAATGCTCTGAAACCCCAAATCCCCCCTAACCCCCCTTTGGCAAAGGGGGGAACTCTAAGGAATTACTTCTAAAGTCCCCCTTTGAAAAAGGGGGATTTAGGGGGATTTAAAAACCAGCCAGCGGCATGAAATTATGGCAAACGGTATAAACCGGCGCTATGGTGCCGGCGGCCACCCTGAACCATGATAAGATATTAGCCTGCCTGGGTGAAACTGACAAGAGGAACTGAGCTCTTGGAAAGGCAACGGGAAAGGCAGAAGAGAGTTGACAAGCCTGCAGATCATGGTAATTTTATATAGATAAAAACAATGCGTCGCCATTATTTTCACCAGGATCACAAAGAGCTTGTAGAAGACGCGGCGGGCCTCGCCGAAGAGGTGACCTCCGATTTCTTCAAGCTGGGCCCCAGCCACTGGCGCCGGGCCCGGTACGACATCCTCACCCTGGAGGC
>DASWLF010000413.1:0-11724 GCA_036396255.1 Desulfobaccales bacterium | reverse complement strand
GTATTCGATAACGTTGGTGGGGCAGATGAAGACGCAGGAGCCGCAGCCGATGCAGGCCTCGGACTCCTCCAGGAAGGGCGTGGCCACCGTCTTGCCGGGGGTGCGGTTGGCCATGGAAATGGCGCTCACCCCCACCACCTCCCGGCAGGTGCGAACGCACAGACCGCAGAGGATGCAGAGCTCCTCGGGGTTGTCGGTTTTGAAGCGCGACTCGTAGACCCCCAGGGCCGCGGCCATCTCCTGGATGATCTTGGCCTGGGGGCAGCGGGCCAGCAGCAGCTCCAGCACCAGCCGCCGGGCCGCCAGCACCGCCTCCGAGGCGGTCTGCACCGTGAGGCCCGGCTCCACCGGGTAGGTGCAGGAGTTCACCAGCCGGCTGTGGGGCGGGGCGCCGATTTCCACCAGGCACAGGCGGCACTGGCCCTCGGGCTTGAGATCGTCGTGGTAGCACAGGGTGGGGATGTCGATGCCCCGGTCCCGGGCCGCCAGCAGCAGGCTGCGGCCGGGGGCGGCCATCACCGCCATGCCGTCAATGGTCAGAGAAATCGTATCGTTGCTCATGATTCTACCTTAATGGCCTCGAACTTACAGACCTCGTAGCACATGCCGCACTTGGCGCAGAGTTCCTGGTCGATTTCCTGGGGCTCCTGGTACTCGCCGCTGATGGCCTCCACCCGGCACTCCCGCACGCAGGCCAGACAGCCGGTGCAGGTTTCGGGGTCCACGGTGTATTTCAGCAGGGGCCGGCACACCAGGGCGGGGCATTTTTTCTCCCGGATATGGGCCTCGTACTCCGACCGGAAGTACTTCAGGGTGGTAAGCACCGGGTTGGGGGCGCTCTGGCCCAGGCCGCAGATGGAGGCCCCGGTCATGACCGCGCCCAGCTCTGCCAGCAACGTTAAGTCCCCCTCTTCGCCCTGTCCGCCGGTGATGCGGTTCAGGATGGCCAGCAGCTGTTTGGCGCCTTCCCGGCAGGGGGTGCACTTGCCGCAGGATTCTTCGTAAGAAAAGGTGACAAAATACTTGGCCACGTCCACCATGCAGCAGGTGTGATCCATGACCACCATGCTGCCGGAGCCCAGGTTGCCGCCGGCTTCCTGGAAGTTCTCGAAGGTCACCGGCATATCCAGGAACTGGGCCGGGATCACCCCGCCGCCGGGGCCGCTGGTGAGGGCCGCCTTGAAGTCGCCCTTCCCCTTGATGCCGCCGCCCAGCTCAAAGATCACCCGGCGCAGCGGCGTGCCCATGGGGACTTCCAGGAGGCCGGCGTGGTTCACCGCCCCGGCCAGGGAGAAGACCTTGGTGCCTTTGCTCTTCTCGGTGCCGACTCCGGCGTACCAATCGGCCCCCTTGCCGATGATGACCGGCACGTTGGCCCAGGTCTCCACGTTGTTGATGACGGTGGGCTGGCCGAAGAGGCCTTTCTGGGCCGGGTATGGCGGCCGGTTCCGGGGCTCGCCGATATTGCCTTCGATGAAGTTCATCAGGGCCGTCTCTTCGCCGCACACATAGGCCCCGCCACCCCAGTGCACCTTGAGGTCAAAGCTGAAATCGGTGCCCAGGATCTTTTCCCCCAACAGCCCCAACTCCCGGGCCTGGGCCGCGGCCTGGCGCAGCCGCTGCACCGCCAGGGGATACTCGTGCCCCACGTAGATGTGGCCCTGGGCCGCGCCGGTGGCGAAGGCCCCGATGGCCATGCCCTCCAGGATGGCGTGGGGATCCCCCTCCATCACCGCCCGGTCCAGGTAGGCCCCGGGATCGCCTTCGGAACCGTTGCAGATGAGAAACTTCGGATTCTCCGGCGCCTGGCGCAGGAACCGCCACTTGCGGCCGGTGGGGAAGCCGCCGCCGCCCCGGCCCCTGAGGCCCGAGCGCTCCATGGCGGCAATGATCTCCTTCGGGGTCAGGCCGGAAAGCGCCTGGGCCAGGGCGCCGTAACCCCCCTGGGCCAGATAATCGTCCACTTCCTCCGGGTCGATGACATCCAGGTGGCGCAAAACCAGGGGAAATTGTCCCTGGTAGAAGGGAATCTTGGACTTGTGGCCCTTCAAGGCGCCGTCGCCGGGGTCCTGGTGGCAGAAGCGGTCCAGGATCTTGCCTTTGACCAGGGTCTCTTCCACGATTTCCCCGGCGTTCAGGGCGCTCACCTGCTGGTAGGTGATCTCCTGGGGGCGCAAGAGCACCCGGACTCCCTTGGCGCACAGGCCCTGGCAACCGGTGGACTTCAGCTCCACCTTGCCTTTAAGGCCTCGCTGGTTCAGCTCCTCCCGGAAGGCTGACGCCACCTCTGCACTTCCCAGAGCGTCGCAGCCGGCGCCGCCGCACACCAGAACCTGGGGTTGGTTGGGGTCCCGGCGGGCTTGCAACTTAGCCCGGTATTCCGCCAGTTGGGCAACCGATTTCATCTTTGGCATGTTGGTTCTCTACTTTTAGTATGAAAATTCCCCTTTTTACAGGGACGACTCGGCGGCGGCCAGGGACGGCCGCCCTACCAAAAAACTTTGCCCGGTGGGGCGGGCCTCCGTGCCCGCCATCCTTAAATTTTCATGCTGCGTTGCCGGCGCAACTCATGGCCGTTGACAAGGATGGCCTATTCCTCCTTGGCTTTGCGGTAGGGTTTCAAGATCTTGGTCAGTCGGTCCACCCCCGCCCGGTTGTAGAAATCCCGGTCCACCGTCATCACCGGAGCCTTGTCGCAGTTCCCCAGGCATTTGACCTTCTCCAGGGAGAACTGCAAATCCGGGGTGGCGTTGCCCGGTTCGATGCCCAGGCGCCGGCCCAGGGCTTCCGTCAGCCGGCCGGCGCCCTTCAGGTGGCAGGCCGTCCCCTGGCAGACGTGCACCTGGTGCCGGCCCATGGGGGACAGGCCGAATCCCGGATAGAACCGGGCCAGGCTGTAGAACTGGCTCTTGGGGTCCCCGAAACGCCGCTCCACCTTGGGGATGGGGGCCAGGGTAAAGCCTTTGTAAAAAGTGGCGACGCTGAACACCCGGGTGACCGGCACCTCCAGGCGCCGGGCCACCTCCTGGAGCGCCTCTTTGGGCAGGTAGCCGCATTCCTCCTGGATTTCATGCAGGATGGGAATCAGGTCCCACGGGTCGCCCTCATACCGGGAAAAAATCGCCTCAAGCTTTTCCTGGTCAATCATATTTTATATTCTCTCTGGCTTTACTAGGGGTTAATTTCTTGATAATCCAAATCCTGTCAACCGAAAACTGAAAACAGAAAACCGGTATTTACCCTACCTGTGGCAAGTGGATGGGAGCAAATTCCGGAAAGGGAGATTTGCATTTTTGCAATAACAGCTCATAGTTGGCCAGGGTCTGTTTCTGGATGAAGTCGATCTCCGGCTCCCTGAGGTGGCGGAAGCGTCCCTGGGGCTTGAGATAATCCTTGACGGGCCTGAGCTTGGGGACCTCCACCGTGAGCCGGTGGCGGCCCTCCACCACCTCGTAGAGGGGGAAGACCGCGGTCTCGGTGGCCAGGCGGGCCAGGCGGACGCTCAAATCCGTGGCGGACCGCCAGCCGGTGGGACACACCGAGAGCACGTGGACGTAAGCCGGCCCCGGGGTCTCAACGGCCTTGCGGATCTTGAAGTAGAGATCGAAGAGGTACCCCGGCGACGCGGTGGCCACGTAAGGAATGCCGTGGGCCACCGCGATGGCCACCATGTCCTTCTTCCAGGTTTTCTGGCCGATGCTCTTCTTGCCCGGCGGCGAAGTGGTGGTCATGGCCCCAAAGGGGGTGGAGCTGGAGCGCTGGATGCCGGTGTTCATGTAGGCTTCGTTGTCCCAGCAGACGTAGGTGAAGTTGTGGCCCCGCTCCAGGGCCCCGGAGAGGGCCTGGAGGCCGATGTCGCTGGTGCCGCCGTCGCCCCCCATGGCCACCACCTTGGGTCTGGGCCCCTTGAGCTTCCCCTTGCGCTCCAGGATATTGAGGGCCGCGTCGATGCCCGAGGCCACCGCCGAGGTGTTCTCGAAGGCCACGTGGATCCAGGGATGCAGCCAGGCGGTCTGGGGAATGGCCGAGCTGACGATCTCCATGCAGCCGGTGGCGTGGGCGATGATGGTGTCCTTGCCGATGGCCTTGCAGACCCAGCGCACCGCCAGGGCCTCGCCGCAGCCCTGGCAGGACCGGTGCCCGGAAGTGAAATACTCTTCCCGGGGCATCATGCGGGAGGCGTACGTGTCGAATTTGGTGCTTTCCGCCGAACCGAATTTATCCATCAGCCTCTTACCCCGTACATGAAAAATTCCTGGCTGGGCCCCTGTTTGGCTTCGGCCTGGCCATGGCGCAGCATTTTGATGAAATCCGCCGGCTGCACGTCCCGGCCGCCCAGGCCCACGGTGTAACCCAGGACCTGGGGCCTGACGGCCAGGGGATAGAGGGCGCTCCTGACCTCGGCCAGCACCGGGTTGGCGCCGCCGCCCAGGGACAGGGCCCGGTCGCAGACCAGGACCAGGTCGGCGCCGGCCACCGCCTTTCTCAGCTCCTCAAAGGGGAAGGGCCGCCACAGCCGCAGTTTCACCAGGCCCACCGGCTCCCCCAGGGCTTGCAGTTCGTCTACCGCGGTTTCGGCCACTTCGCCCAGCGACCCCATAATCAGCAGGAGCACCTTGGCTCCTTCGGTGCGGTAGGTCTCCACCGGCTGGTAATGCCGCCCGGTGAGCGCCCCCCACTCCCGCCACACTTCCAGGATGGGACCGTAGGAATTGGTGAGCGCCATCTGGTGGGCCATCTTCATTTCGGTGTACAGCTCCGGCATGGCGAAGGCCCCCATGGTCACCGGTTTGGCCGGGTCCAACCGGTGATAGGGCACCAATGGCGGCAGGAAACGGTCCACCGTCTCCTGGTCCAGGAGCTCGTGGGCTTCCACCACGTGGCTCAGGATGAAGCCGTCCAGGTTGACGATCATGGGCAGCAACACCCGGTGGTCCTCCGCGATCTTAAAGGCCATGATGCTGTGGTCAAAGGCCTCCTGGCCGTTCTCCACGAAGATCTGGATCCAGCCGATATCCCGCTCCGCCATGATGTCGCCGTGGTCGTTCCAGATGGATAGCGGCCCGCTCAAGGCCCGGTTGGCCACCGTCATGACGATGGGGAAGCGCATGGCCGAGGCGATGAAGAGAATTTCGTGCATCAGGGCCAGGCCCTGGGAGCTGGTGGCGGTGTAGGTGCGGGCCCCCGCCGCGGCGCTGCCTATGCTGGCGCTCATGGCGGAGTGCTCCGATTCCACCGTAATGAACTCCGCCTCCAGTTCGCCGTTGGCCACCAGAGAGGACAGGTGCTCCACGATATGGGTCTGGGGGGTGATGGGGTAGGCCGCGATGGCCTCGGCCCGGGACAGTTGCACCGCGTAGCTCACCGCGATGGAAACCTCCATGCCGATCCGCTTGCCGGCGGTCATTTTCTGGGCCATCACTCTCCCTCCAGCACCATGCTGATGCAGCCGGTGACGCACTCTTTGACGCAGATGCCGCAGCCTTTACAATAGGTGTTCATATCGAAATAGCCGTCGGGCTCCTCGGAGATGCCGGCCTCGGGACAAACGGTCCAACAGATGCCGCATTTGATGCAGCGCTTCTTGTCCCACATCGGGCGGGACGACCGCCAATCCCCGGTGTTGTAGGCCCGGGCCGAGCCCGGCTCCGTCAAGACCCCGCCGATTTCAATCTCCTGCCAGGTCCACTGATCCCATGATTTACTCACGACCGCCGCTCCTCGATGATGGTCTGCTCAAATGCCACTTTCAGGGCGTTAAAGTTCTTGACCGCCAGGGGCCCGAACCGTTCCTTCAGGGGCTCCTCCAGGGACTCCACCTTGACGATGCCGGTGACCCGGAGCAGGGCCCCCAGCATGGTGGTGTTGACGATGGGCACCCCCAGGACCTCCCGGGCGATTTTGTTGGCGTCCACCAGGGCCAGGGTGTGCTGGTAGCCGTACTCCTGCCGGATCTCCGCGGCGCTCTTGGGGGTGTTCAGGACGATGATGCCGTCTTCCTTCAGGTCGGCCGGCGGGTTTTGAATCCTGAGCAGCGAGGCGTCCAGCACCACCACCACGTCGGGGGAGACGATCTTGCAGCGCAGCTTCAGAGGTTTGTCGTCCACCCGGGAAAAGGCCAGCACCGGCGCGCCCCGGCGCTCCGGCCCGAAGCTGGGGAACCCCTGGGCGAACTTGCCCTCCTCTATGGCCGCCAGGGCCAGCAGCTCCACCGAAGTCACCGCGCCCTGGCCGCCGCGGCCATGAAACCGGATTTCTTTCATGTCAGTTCCTTTAGTTACCGGATTGCCCTAGCGCCGGATAAGAAACTTGCCCCAGCCGGCTGGGGCAGGGCTGTTCTCCACTGATTGACTATAGTTTCTTTACCACCTTATTTAACCATTAAATTTCCCAAGTAAAGGCGTCTGGCAAAATTCCTGACACTGGGCGGGCAGGCTGGCACAAGCCAATTCCTTGAGGTTCGAGTCCCTGCCCAGCATATTAGCATCTACCATGCCAGGAAGGGCACTGGGGGCTATGGTATAACCAACTTGATTTATTAAATAATATGGTCTGTCCGCCGGCAGGCGCTTCCGGGTCCGGCTGGCTGCTGTCAACTATTTTTACAGCCTGTAAAACCGTACACCGGCGCTTCGGGCGCAGCCCGGTCCCGGCTTGCCGCCACTCTCCTTGGGGCCCGCCGCCACTCCTCAGGCCAAAGGATTCTGCACCACGATGGTCTCTTCCCGGTCCGGGCCCACCGAGATGATCTGGATGGGCACCTGCACCAGTTCCTCCACCCGGGACAGATATTTTTTCGTGGCCTGGGGCAGGTCCTGATAGCGCCGGGCCCCCCGGATATCCTGGCTCCAGCCCGGCAGTTCCTCATAGATGGGGCGGCAGCGGTCCAGCTCCTGGATGGTGGCCGGGAAGGTCAAACGGCGCCCCCCGTCCACTTCGTAGGCCACGCAAATCTTCAGGGGATCGAGGCCGGTGAGCACATCCAGCTTGGTGATGGCCAGCCCGCTAAGGCCGTTCAGGAGCGCGGCATTGCGCAACACCACCGCGTCCAGCCAGCCGCAGCGCCGGCGCCGGCCGGTGGTGGAGCCGAACTCCACCCCCCGCTCCACCAGGTGGTCGCCGATCTCATCCAGGCACTCCGTGGGGAAAGGCCCGCCCCCCACCCGGGTGGTGTAGGCCTTGACGATGCCCAGGATGTGGTGCAACTGCCCCGGCCCCACCCCGGTGCCGGTGCAGGCCCCGCCGGCCACCGGGTTGGAGGAGGTGACGAAGGGGTAAGTGCCGTGGTCGATGTCCAGGTGGGTGCCCTGGGCCCCTTCGAAGAGGATGTTGGCCCCCTCGCGGGCCGCCTCCTGCAGCAGCACCGCCACGTTAGCCACCAGGGGCCGGAGGCGGGCGCCCATTTCCAGATAGGAGGTCAGAATCTCCTCCGCGGAGAAGGGGGTGTCGTGCAGAAACTTTTCCAGGTAGAAATTCTTCTCGGGCAGGATGTCGTCCAGCTTGGCGCGCAAAATCTCGGGGTCCAGGAGGTCGACCACCCGGATGCCCCGCCGGGCCACCTTGTCTTCGTAGCACGGCCCGATGCCCCGGCCGGTGGTGCCGATCTTGGCCGCCCCCTTGGCCTGCTCCCGGGCCACGTCGATGCGCCGGTGGTAGGGCATGATCACCTGGGTGCGCTCGCTGATGCGCAACGTAGCCGGCCCCACCGTGATGCCCCGGGCCTTCAGGTTTTCCACCTCCGCCAGGAAGACCTCGGGGTCCAGGACCACCCCGTTGCCGATGAGGCACAGGGTGCCGGGGTGCAGGATGCCGGAGGGGATCAAATGGAAGATAAACTTTTCGCCGCCCACCACCAGGGTGTGGCCGGCGTTGTTCCCGCCCTGATACCGCACCACCATCCGGGCCCGCTCCGTCAAGAGGTCCACGATCTTCCCCTTGCCTTCGTCGCCCCACTGGGTGCCCACCACCACTACATTAGGCAAACCTCTACCTCCTTTTCGCAAACCCCAATCATTAAATCACAGGGGGGGCGAAATGCAAAAAGAAAAATGCCTTGCAGGAGCAAGGCATTGGCGTCCCCAGGACCTCCGGGGGCGTTGCCGCCCCCGGAGAGATCCAACCTATTTTACCTTAGGCACGTACTTGTTGGGATACTCCGGATAATTCTTCCGCAGATCCTTTTTGATGATCTTGCCGGTGGGGGTCCGGGGGATGTTCGGCATGAAGACCACTTCCCGGGGCAGCTTGTAGGTGGCCAGGATGTCCATGGTGGACTTGATGATGTCGCTGGCCAGATCCTGCGACGCCGCATGGCCGGGCTCCAACTCCACCATGGCCACCACTTTCTGGCCCATGATCTCGTCGGGAATACCCACCACCGCGTCATCCCGCACCGCCGGATGGCGGATGATGGCGTCTTCGATCTCCGTGGGCGCCAGGCGGAAGCCGGAAGACTTGATCATGTCGTCTTCCCGGGCCTGGAAGAACATGAAGCCGTCTTTGTCCATCAGCACCGCGTCGCCCATCATGTTCCAGCCGTCCTTGATGCCCTTCTTCATGGTCTTCAGGAGCTTGTTGTCCTGAATGTAGGGCTTCCAGTAGAGGGTGGCGGTGGGGCCCTTGATCATCATGCTGCCCACTTCGCCGGGGCCCGCGGTGGAGCCGTCTTCCCGCACCACCTTGATCTCAAAGCCGGGGAGCGCCTTGCCGATGGAGTCGGGCATGGGGATGTCGCTCATGGAATTGGAGGTCACCAGGTGCATCATCTCGGTGCCGCCCAGGCCTTCCCAGATGGGCTTGCCGGTTTTGGCCTGCCACATGGCCAGGGTCTTGCCGGTCAAGGCGTCGCCGCCGGTGGTGTACATGCGGACGCTGCTGATGTCGTAATCATTGAAGTTGGGCATTTCCAAAAGCTTCCGGTAGGCGGTGGGCAGACCCGTCACCACCGTCACCTTGTGCTTCTGGATGATGCCCATCATGTCGTCCGGGGTGAACCTGGGCAACAGCGAAATGGCACCGCCGCCGGCAAAGGGGACCAGGCAAAAGGTGCCGTAGCCGGCGGCGAAGGACACCGGCGCGGAACCGCCCAGCACTTCACCGGGAACAATCTTCCACACGTACTTGTTGACTATCTGGGACTCAACCAACACCTCCCGGACGAAATGGACGCAGCCCTTGGGCTGGCCGGTGGTGCCGGAGGTGAAGAGGATGCAGCCGATATCGTCGGCGTTCAGCTTGACGTTGCTGAACTGGTCCGACGCCGCGGCCATCTCTTTGCCGAAGGACACGTAACCTTTGGCGGTCACTTCATCGGGATTCCCGCCCACGACGATGATCTTGGTGGGAAACTCGAATTCGTGGGCCCCGCCTTCCACCGCGGCCATCAGGGGGAAGCTCACCGCAAAGGCTTTGAATTCCGCATTATTCAAGACAAAGGCCACTTCCTCCTTGGCCCACAGGGGGGATACCGGCACCGGAATGGCGCCGAGCTTCATGATGCCGAAATTGATGGCAATGGCCTCCGGCATGTTGGTGAGGCGGATGCCTACCCGGTCCTGGGTCTCCACGCCCAGCTTGGTGAGGACGTTGGCGAACTTGTTGGACATAGCCAGCAGTTCTTTATAAGTGACTTTCTGATCGCCGAAGAGAACGGCGACCTGGTCTCCCCGGCCCGCTTTCACATGCTTGTCAAGAAATTCTTCCGCGATATTCCACTGTCCTGAGGCAAACTGTTTGAACTCTTCGGGCACCTTATATTCGGCCCAGAGTTCTTTGGGGGGCAAATAATCAGCAGGAATTTTACCCATGTACTGCCACCTCCTTAAGGAAATTTGGTTCTAATTTTTGGTTTTTGGCGTTTTTGTCCTTCCCAGGGAGCAAAACCATGTGAAGCATATTACAAAGTCTGGGGCCAGTGTCAAGAACTTTATGAAATTAAGTACCTTCCCCCGTGTCCCGGGCCTGGTCTCAGGCTCCGGGGGCCCAGGGCAAATGCGTCTTTCGCCAGGTAAATATTCGAAATTTGAGTTCTGAGGTTGGCGTTAGCAGTTTTGGGTTCTTGCTGAAGAGAAAAAATTCACTTAAGCTGTCCCCAGTTGCTGCCGTTGCCTGGCCAGCCGATAATCATTTTTGTATCTTTTGTACTCCCGGCTGCCTTCGATTACCCCAGCAGATCTCTAGATTTCTGCTATACTGGCTGCCAATAAGACACTTGGGGTAATGGGCGCATTGGCCCCGCCACACTCGAAACTCAAAATTCCGGACTCGAAACTACCGATGCCATCCGTAGCCCTCATCGCCCCGGAACTCTACCCCGTCCCCCCCATCCGGGGCGGCGCCGCCGAGCTGTTCATCGACCAGGCCGCGTCCCGGCTGACTAACTGGCGCCCGCTGGTCATCGGGGTGAGCGACCCGGAATTGCCCGCCCGGGAAGTCCGTGGCCGGGTGGAGTACCGCCGGGTCCTCCTGGCCGGGATGCGCCGCTGGCTCTATTGCCGTTACCGCCACCTGTTCCCGCTATACGACCGCCAGGTGGCCCGGATCATCGCCGAGGTCCGGCCGGACCTGGTTCACGTCCACAACCGGCCTTTGCTGGCCATATCCCTGCAGCGCCTCCTAAGAGGCCGGTTTCCCATCATTTTGCATATGCACAACCTTTACCATTCTCTGGGCAAGCGGGAGCGGCCCCTGCCGGGCACGCCCCTGCCCCTGGCGGGATTCCTGGCCTGCAGCCGGTTCGTCCTGGACCGGGAAAGGGACCGGCTGGGCCGGGGGGCGGCCCTCTCCCGGGTGGTGTATAACGGCGTGGCAGCAGACTCCTTCTTGCCTCTCTATGACCATGAAACCGAAGCCCAGCACCGGCGCCGGCGCTACCACCTCACCGATGAGCCCACCGTCCTTTTCGCCGGTAAACTGCGGGAAAGCAAGGGCGTCCATATCCTGCTCCGGGCCATGGGGCGCGTCTGGCAGGCTCGGCCCCGAGCCGTCCTGGTCCTGGTGGGGGGCACGGAATACGGCCTGGGGCGCACCGCCCGGGAAACCCCCTTTATGCGGGACCTGCGCCGGCAGCTCGCCGCGGCCCGGGGCCGGGTGGTCCTCACCGGTTTCATCCCGCCCCCGGACATGCCCCGGACCTACCTGCTGGGAGACCTCTTCGTGGGGCCGTCCCAAATCGAAGAAGGCCTGGGCCTGGTGTTTCTGGAGGCCGCGGCCGCCGGTCTCCCCGTTATCGCCACCCGAATGGGCGGCATCCCCGAAGTGGTGCGGGACGGGTACACCGGCCTGCTCCTGGCGCGCCAAGACGACGACGCCGATCTGGCGGAAAAAATCCTCATCCTCCTGGATGACCCGCCGCGGCGCCAGAGACTGGGCCGACAGGGCCGTGAGATGGTTCAGGCCAATTTTACCTGGGAAAAAATCGCCCTGGACCTGGAACAGTTGTATGATGAAGTGTTGGGCGGGAGTGGGGTTTCGAGTTTCGAGTTTTGAGTCTTTCTTCTCGTCCCCAAGCTTGGCGTGGGGACGCCATGGCCTGCCAGGCTTGGCTTGGCATTGCTAAGGCCCCAAGCGAAGATTGGGCTGCAATTGGGTTCCCGAGCTCAGTACAGGGAACCGCTATAATTACCGGCCACCGGCAACCGGGAGATGAATGCATAAGATATTTATGCAACTGGCCCGCCTCTACCTGACCCGCAAGGTCAGGAAGCGGCCACCCAGGCCCCTAAC
>DASWLF010000412.1:0-3581 GCA_036396255.1 Desulfobaccales bacterium | reverse complement strand
GCATGTTATAAATTAACGTTTTGATTAAATTTCCTGTCCTGGGAATTTTCCATGTCGGCATTGCTTAAAGGACAGCCGGGGGAACGGCGCCTGTTGCTGGGCAATGAGGCCATCGTGCGGGGGGCCCTGGAAGCCGGGGTGGCTCTGGTCACCACCTACCCCGGGACCCCGGCCTCGGAGATCGGCGACCGCTGTTACGAAATCTCGCGGCAGACGGATCTCTATTTCGAATACTCGGTGAATGAAAAGGTGGCCCTGGAAGTGGCCGCGGGGGCCGCGGCTTCGGGTTGGCGCTCGCTCGTCGCCATGAAACACGTGGGCCTGAATGTGGCCGCCGATGCCCTCATGACCCTGGCCTACGTGGGGGTGGAGGGCGGCATGGTCATCGTCAGCGCCGACGACCCCTCGCTCTTCTCCAGCCAGAACGAACAGGACAACCGCTACTACGCCAAGATGGCGGGATTGCCCCTGCTGGAGCCGGCCAATCCCCAGGAAGCCAAAGAGATGACGGGCGCCGCCTTCGGCCTCTCCGAGGAACTGCAGCTGCCGGTGCTGCTGCGCACCACCACCCGGGTGAACCATACCCGGGGCCCCGTGACCCTGGGTCCCCTGGCGCCCAGACCGGGGCCCGGCTTTTTCCGGAAGGACCCCTTCAGCAAGGTGATGGTCCCCGCGGTGGCCCGCCAGGCCCACGCCCGGCTGCTGCTGGCCGAGACCCGGGCCCGGGTGCTGGCCGAAGGCTCCCCCTTCAACCGGGTCACCGGCCGGGGGCCCTGGGGCGTCGTCACCAGCGGCGTGGCCGCCAGCTACGTGGCGGACGCCGTTCAGGAACTGGGTTTGGCGGAGCAGGTCCGGGTCTTGAAGCTGGGCTTTACCAACCCCCTGCCGGAGGACCTCATCGCCAATTTTTTGGCACCCCTGGAGCGGGTCCTGGTGGTGGAGGAGCTGGAGCCCTTCCTGGAGGAAGGCATCCGGGCCCTGGCCCAGGCCCTGGGCCTGACGCTGCCCATCCAGGGCAAGGCCCAGGGGCTGTTTTCCCGGCTGTATGAGTACCACCCGGGCCTGGTGCGGGAGAAGATGGCCCGGTACTTCGGCGTCTCCTATGCCCCGCCGGCGCCCCAGGCCCCGGAGCAGGTGCTGGGCGAGAATCTGCCGGACCGGCCCCCCAACCTCTGCCCCGGCTGCCCCCACCGGGCCATGTATTACTCCGTCAAGATCGCGCTGAAGGATTTGGGCCTGGAAGGCATCTTCCCCACGGACATCGGCTGCTACACCCTGGGCCTGCTGCCGCCGCTGTCCATGGCCGATTTTCTCATCTGCATGGGATCAAGCATCAGCACCGCCGCGGGGATTTCCCAGGCCACCGGCCAGAAGGTGGTGGCCTTCATCGGGGACTCCACCTTTTTCCACTCCGGTCTGCCGGCCCTGGCCAGCGCGGTGCACCAGCGGCACGATTTCCTGCTGGTCATTCTGGACAACGGCACCACCGCCATGACCGGGCACCAGCCCCACCCCGGGGTCAGTCTGGTGCCGCCGGGTTATCCCGGGGAGCACGTCCCCATTAAGCGGGTGGTGAAGGCCCTGGGGGTGGAACAACTCTGGGTGGTGAATCCCTTCAAGTATAAAGAGGCCCTGGCCGCCACCAAAGAGGCGGTGAGCGCCTCCGGGGTGCGGGTGCTCATCTCCCAGGCCCCCTGCTACCTCTACGCCCAGCGGTTGACAGGCAAGAAGCGCCAGGCCCGCTTCCAGGTGGTGGAGGCGTGCGGGGATTGCCGCCACTGCCTGGAGTACTTCGGCTGCCCCGCCATGTACGTCAAACCCGGCGAGGCCGGCCAGATGCTCATCGACCAGGACCTCTGCTCCGGCTGCGCTTTCTGCGGGCAGTGGTGCCGGTGCATCCGCCCGGTGGGGGCGGGGGGGTGAGGGAAGGAATGATTTTGGGAGAGGGGGCCAGGGGCCGACGGCCCCTGCCCCCTCTCCCAAACCCTCTCCCCCAACCCCTTAAGTATTGGTGGCACAGGCGTCCCGCCTGTGCTAAATCTAAACTGGGGAGATAAACATGAAGGAAGAAGCAGAACTAACAGATGATGTAGAAAGGGCTTTAAAAAAAGCATACTGCTTTATTAATGGCATTGCGCCATGGCAACGTGCTCCTAACAGAACAGCTTTTGTAGCAATCTTACAGGCTGCAAGTATTTCAGCGAAGCCTAATGTTGATAATATTTATCCATATCTTGATAGCTAAGTTGACTGGTCGTAGTTGTAAACGAATGCCAAATTTTATTGGTCAATTACGAAGAAGTAATTTAGTGCATGAAGGGCCAAATAAGTTACAATGGCAGGGTGAATTAACTCTACCCAAAAATAAGTTATTAGAATTATGGGGAAAATACAACTTAAATAATCGGTAACTATTAACATGATTTTATCTTTTACCGAAAACCGAAAACCGAAAACCGAAAACCCCAAAGGCAACCTGCGCATTTTCTTGACCGGCGTGGGCGGCCAGGGGACCCTGCTGGCGTCCCGCCTGCTGGGGGAGGCGGCCCTGGCGGCCGGCTTCTCGCCCCTGGTGAGCGAAACCCACGGCATGGCCCAGCGCGGCGGCATCGTGGTGTCCACCGTGGTGCTGGGGGACCTGGTAAGCCCCCTGATTTCTCCGGGGGAAGCCGACGTCGTCCTGGGGTTTGAGGCCCTGGAAGCCTTCCGGGCCCTGGACCGCTGCCACGGCCGCACCCTGGTCATCGCCAACCGCGCCGCCATCGTCCCTTACCCGGTGGCCACCGGCCAGGCCCGGTATCCCGCGGTGGACCGCCTGTTTGAGCTTCTGGCCCGGCAGGTGGGAGCCCTGCTGGCCTTTGACGCCGGCGCCCTGGCCCGCCAGGCGGGCAGCCCCCTGGCGGTCAACATGGTCCTCCTGGGCGCCCTTACGGTTACGGATTACCTGCCCTTTCCCAGCGAGTCCATCCTGGAGGCGATTCGCACCCGCACCAACCCCAAGTTTTTGGACGCCAACCTCAAGGCCTTGCAGTTGGGGGCGGAGGCGGCCCGGGAGGAGCGGCACTGGCTGCGGCGGGCGGCATTTGCCCGATGAAATATAGTTGTAAAATAAATTTTTTGAGGGAATTTCCCCCATGCACCCGGATGTCCCCCCCAGGGGCCGGCGCCCCAAGTACCGGCAGCTGCCGCACACCGCCGACGTAGGCTGGCGCATCTGGGGGGACAGCTTGCCGGAGCTCTATGAGAATGCGGCCGCGGCCCTGGTCTCCACCCTGACGGACCGCCGCCGATTAAGGCTGAGCGAAACCCGGGAAATCTCCCTGGAATCGGTGGACCGGGAGTCCCTCCTGGTTGACTGGCTCAACCACCTGCTTTATCTTTTTGATGTGGACGGTTTTCTGGGGCGCGACTTCCGGGTGGCCTCGGTGACTCCCCGGCGCCTGCGGGCCCGGGTCCGGGGGGAGAAGTTCGACCCCACCCGGCATCCGGAGAGAACCGGCGTCAAAGCAGCCACCTATCACCAGCTGAGGATCGGCCGGGAAGCCGGCGTCTGGCAGGCCACGGTGATTTTTGATTTGTGA
>DASWLF010000411.1:0-1673 GCA_036396255.1 Desulfobaccales bacterium | reverse complement strand
CCGTCGCTGACCACCTGCCTGGCGGCGTATCTCTCGGCCAACCTGCCCCTGGACCGGTTGAACGTGGTCATGGGCTCCTATGTTTCAGCCACGGTGGCCGGCGGCCTGGGCGGTCGCCTCCTGGGGGGCTGGATTCACCCGCCCCTGCACTGGCGCTATGCCTTTGTCACGGCCTCCATCTTCCTGGCCCTGGCCACTCTGGCGGCGTTTAAGTGGCTGCCGGAAGGCAAAGGCGGGGAAGGGGCAGGGCCGGGAGAGGGCTTTCTGGCCCTGGTCTCCCGGCCGGTCCTGCGCCGCATCTTCCTGGTGGCCTTCGGCGGCTTCTTTGTTTTTTCCTCCATCTTCAACTACCTGCCGTTTTATCTCTCCAGGCCGCCTTTTAACGCCTCCACCCAGCTCATCACCCTGATGTACCTGTCCTACCTCATCGGGGTCTTCATCGGGCCGGTGGCGGGGCAGCTCAGCAACCGCATCGGCAACGGCGGCACCATGGTCCTGGGCTCCGTGGTCTTCGCCGGGGCCATCGGCCTCACTTTCATCAAGTCCCTGGCGGCCATCGTGGTGGCCCTGGCCCTGGTCTGCGCCGGGTTTTTCGCCATCCACGCCGCGGCCGCTGGGGCCCTGAACCGCCAGCTCACTTCGTCCCGGGGCCGGGCCAACTCCATGTACATCCTGGCTTACTACCTGGGGGGCGCGGCGGGCATCACCTTGAGCGGCTATGCTTACAGCTTTGCGGGCTGGCCCGGGGTGGCGGCCCTGGGCCTCCTGATGCTGGCCATCCCCTTCGCCACCGGCATGACGGAGTGGCGGGGGACCAACGGCAAGCCGGATTGAGACCGGCGTAAAACCCTTTTGCAGAGAGTTCAAATTGAGATTGAGCCGCGGGGCTTAATAGTTGATAATGATAGAAGCTATTTCAAAACCTATTTTCTTGTCATCCTGAACGCAGTGAAGGATCTCAACTTATTGAAAATGCGAGATTCTTCGCTACGCTCAGAATGACATTCTATCCAATATAGGGTTTTTGAAATAGCTTGTAGTGTGATTTCAGGTAGATAAGGACAGTCGAGTCCCCGGCAAAATTATTGCTGGTTAGACTGGCAACTAGTGGTGTAGGCTCGATTTAACATTTTCGTCTGATTCAGGTCTAAATTAATGAAAGCCGGTAGAAAGAACCCATGACTGAATCTCAGCTCGTGGCCCGGGCCCAAGATGGAGAGCTCCCGGCCTTCGAAGAGTTGGTAATAAAATACCAGCGGGAGGTCTATGGCCTGGCGTGCCGCATCCTCAGTGATCCGGAAGAGGCCAAGGATATGACTCAACAGGCCTTTTTGCAGGCCTTTGTCCATATAAAGAGTTTTCGCCAGGATGCGCAGTTTCGCACCTGGCTGTTCCGGATAGCCATTAACCAATGCTACAACTACTTGAAGTCGCGCAAGAAGTTTGGGGATCCGGTGGATATGGACACCATGGTTCTCGTGAGCAAAGAGTCGCCGGAATCAGACCTGGTTTCCCGGGACAACCGCCAGCGTCTTTACGCGGCCTTAGAAAAGCTCCCGGCCAAGCAGCGGGCGGTCATTACCCTGAAGGTGGAGCAGGGGTTGTCCTACCAGGAAATCAGCCAGGTCCTGGGAGGCACCGCAGGCGCCGCCCGGGTGAACTACTGCCAGGCG
>DASWLF010000410.1:0-6467 GCA_036396255.1 Desulfobaccales bacterium | reverse complement strand
GATGTCCTCCACCTCCATGACCAGCTTGGCCCCCTGCTGGATGAGGCGGTGGGGGCCGACGCTGGTGGGGGAGTCAATGGGACCGGGCACCGCGAAGACCTCCCGGCCCTGGTCCAGGGCGAATTGCACCGTAATGGAGGTGCCGCTTCTCTCCCCGGCCTCCACCACCACCACCCCCAGGGCCAGGCCGCTGATGATGCGGTTGCGCACCGGGAAATTTTTGGCCTCCGGCGGGGCGCCCAGGGAAAACTCGCTGATCAGGGCCCCCTGCGCCGGGATTTTTTCGTAGAGCTCCCGGTTTTCCGGGGGATAGACCACGTCCAGGCCGCAGCCCAGCACCGCCAGGGTGCGGCCGCTGTTCTCCAGGGCGCCCCGGTGGGCCGCGGCGTCGATGCCCCGGGCCAGGCCGCTCACCACGGTGAGGCCCCGGGCGGCCAGGGCCCCGGCCAGGCGGCGGCTGGTTTTGAGGCCGTAATAAGACGCCCCCCGGGTCCCCACCACGGCCACGGCCAGGTCGTCCTGCGGCTCCATGGTCCCCTGGACGAACAACAAGGGCGGCGGATAGGGAATCTGCTTCAGGCGGGCCGGGAAGCCGGGGTCGTCCCAGGTGAGCATCTGGGCCCCCCGATTCTGCAGCCGGGCCAACTGCTCCTCCAGAAGGTCCCAGTCCCGAAAGCCCCGGATGGCCCGGGCCAGGGCCGGGGTGACCCCTTTGACGGACTGGAGTTTTTCGGGGGAGGCCTGAAAAACCGCGGCGGGGTCGCCGCAGCGGGCCACCAGGCGCTGGAACAGCACCAGCCCCACCCCGGGGATGCTTTTCAGGGCCAGCCAGGGAAGTTTGTCGGTCATTTTTCGCTTTCAGCCATCAGCGGTCAGCTTTCAATCAGAAACAGATGCTCATGCCAATAGCTCGCCGAACGAATATGAAAATTTGATAGCGGAAGGTCTTGTCATACGTCTTCGTAGGGCGCGTCCTACGCGCCATTCTTGGTGCGTAAGACGCACCCTACGAAATCTGCCTTCCTTTTTAAAGCTGAAAATATTAGCAGTGCTTTAGGAATTGTGAGACCTCTGCAAAAGTACCAAAATCAATATCCTCGCGGGTGGAAGGTCTTGTAAGCCCCCCTGCCCCCCTTTAAGAAAGGGGGGTAATTAAAGCTCCTTGATAAATCATGGAAACCAATCTTAAGTCCCCCTTTTCTAAAGGGGGATTTAGGGGGAATATTTAACGCCTTCCTATTTTGACTAAGTCTTTTTCAGAGCTCTCATTGTTTTAAAGCTGACAGCTGACAGTTGACGGCTCATCAGCCCCCCGGCCCTCCCCGCAAATCGCTTTTTCAGCCGCCGCCCCCGGCCAGCCGGGACTCGATGTCCTTCACCTGGGGGATCATTTCCTGGAGGCGCCGGCGGCGCTCTTGCCGTTCCTCCTCCGCCAGGTGCATGGCCTCGGCCACCCCCTGCAGGCTGCCGAACAGGGACCCCAGGGTGTCCTCCAGGCCCGATTCCTGGGCCTTGAGCCACTGGTCCACCAGGGGGAAGAAGTACTGAAACTTCAGGCGTTCCCGATAATCCACCACTTGGTGCCGCACCTCTTCCTGGAGCCAGTCCTTGAGGGCCTTCAGAGCCCGGCTCAGGTCCCGCAGCAGTTGACCGCGGGAGTCCTGCTTGGCCCCCCATCCCAGGCGCTGCTTCAGTCCCTGAAAGGCGCGGCCCATAAAGCCGACCCCGGAGCGCAGCCACACCTCCCGGGCCCAGTGCCAGCCGGGCACCGGCGAAAGGACCAGCAGCGGCACCTCCAGACCCCGGGGCCGGGAAATGGCGGCCACCTCCAGGGTAGGCGGCGACGCCGGCAGACCCAGGTCGGCAATCTCCCGGTAATAGAGGGTAACGGCTTCCTGTAGGGCCAGAAAGAGGGGCTCCCAGAGTTGGGATAATTCCTGGCGCAGCCACTCTTCCTGACCCCGGATGAATTCCACCAGGGCGATGTCCACTTCCGAGGTGACGAAATGGGCCAGCTCCTTGGCGAACTCCTGAAACAGCTGGTAGAGCGCCGGACGAAAGGGCACCGCGGTTTCCGGGGGGAACAGGCGGTCCCAGTCGGGCTGGAAGTTCCGGATGAACTCCTTCACGGCCACCCCCGCCTGGCCGGAGTGGGAATCCAGGACCGCGTCCACCCGGCCCCGCAGGACCTTCTTCAGGCGATGCCCGGCGCCGTCCAGGGTCTCCCGCAGGGTCTCCATGGTGGCTTTCAGGGGCCGGCGGCGGGCCTCCAGGCGGGCCTCCATCTCCTTGATGGCTTCCAGGCCCTTGGTAAGGAGGTCCTGGGTGAGCAAAAACTGCTCCCGGATGCCCCGGGCCACCATCTGCACCTGGGAGAGGCTGCCTCCCGCCAGGCGGCGGCTCCGCAAATCGGCGAGGGCAGTTTTAAGATCCGTCTCGAATTTGGCGAACTCCTGGTCCGAAAAGGCGGCGGATTCCGGGTCCGTGGCCCACACCGTGAGGAGGCCCGCTTCCTTGGCATCCAGGCTCTCACCCCGGTCCCGGCGCCGGTTCAGGAGGAGCTTCAGGGCCGAAAAGGCGTAAAGCCGGGGGTTGGGATGCCAGGCGGAGAGCTCCTGGATCACCCGGTGCTTGGTCCGCACCACCTCGTTTAAGGAGCCGTGCTCCCCCAGATCCAGGTTGAGGAGGGCCAGGAAGTGGGTAACCAGTCCCATCCGTTTCAGCTCCGCCAGAAACTGGAAATCCGCCTGGCGCAGCCCCACCCGGGAACTGATGACGTAGAGCACCAGGTCGCTCTTAATCAGGTAGGCCAGGACCTGGGCCAGGTGCTGGGGGAAGGGCGAGTCGCTGCCCTGGCAGTCACCCAGCTCCAGGCCGGCGGCGGCCCAGGGAATGGGGATGGTGAGGAGCACGTCCTTCAGAAAGACCGCGGTGGCCTCCCGGGTCACCAGTTCCCGGTGGCGGGCCAGCTCCGCCCCGCTCAGGGACAGGACCCCGGAAGCCGGCAGCAGGTCCTGGAGGAGGTCGTAGCCCTCCAAATAAGATTTCAGCAGCAGATAGTTCTGGTCCAGACTGCCTTCGGACCAGAGGTCGGCGTTCCGGGCTTCGGCCAGGACCTGGGCCAGGAGTTCCCGGTCTTCGGGGCTCTTCAGGTCCAGGGGCGCGGTCCGCTCCGCCAGAAGGGGATTGGGCAGCAGCCCCAGGGCCCGGTGCACCTCACCGTTGATTTCGGACCACTCTTTGAATTTCAGGACCGCCCGGGGCTCCGGGCCGGGCTGTACCCGGGTGATCATGGCGGTGAGGATGCCGGCGCCCCGTTTCAGCAGGTCCTGGCCCACCAGGGCGTTGATCATGGTGCTTTTGCCGGACTTCACCGCCCCCACCACCGCCAGGCGAGAGATTTCCTCCGCCACATGGGCCTGGACCTGGGACAGCACTTTCAGCCAGTGTTGTCCCTGGGGCGCGGCCTGGGGAATGAGGCGGGACCATTCCAGGGCCATCTCCTGCAGGCGGACCATCTCCTGGATCAGTCGCTGGGAGGATTGGGGCTCAGGCACTTTCGAGTTTCCGCGAACTAGGGAAAAGGTTCTTACCGGCGACTCAACCGCCTTTCTTGGGAGCGAAGCCGGCGATATAGGGGCGGCCCACTTCCACCCGGACCTTGTCGGCCACTTCGATAACTACCAGGGGGTCTTCAATGTTGATAATGGTGCCGATGAGACCGCCATTGGTGATGACGCGGTCGCCTTTTTTCAGGTTCTCCAACAAGGCCTTGTGTTCCTTGGCTTTTCTCTGCTGGGGCCGGATCAGTAAAAAATAGAAGATTACGACCATGAAGATCATGGGAACCACAAAACTCCACATGGGGCTGGCCTCAGGAGCGCCGGCGGCGCCCTGGGCGGCAGCGTAGGCCCAATTAACCACGCGTATTACCTCCCTCCAGTCGGTTTTGATAGAATTCCCGGCGAAACGCGGCAAAGGCGCCGGCCGCCACCGCTTGCCGGATGTCAGCCATTAACCTGAGATAATAATATAAATTATGCAAGGTTAAAAGGCGAAAAGCCAGAATTTCCCTGGACACAAACAGATGCCGCAGATAAGCCCGGGAATAATTCCGGCAAGTATAGCAGGAGCAGGCTTCATCCAGGGGCCGGGGGTCCTGGCCGTAGGCGGCGTTCTTGATCACCAGCCGGCCGGTGGAAGTGAAGGCCATGCCGTTCCTGGCATTGCGGGTGGGCAGGACGCAGTCGAACATGTCCACCCCCCGGCCCACCGCCTCCACCAGGTCT
The DNA here is from genome assembly GCA_036396255.1 of Desulfobaccales bacterium. GTDB lineage: Bacteria > Desulfobacterota > Desulfobaccia > Desulfobaccales > 0-14-0-80-60-11 > DASWLF01. The sequence goes on along the minus strand of DASWLF010000410.1, from coordinate 2,178 downwards.
TCCGGGGTCCCCACCCCCATGAGATACCGCGGTCGGTCCTGGGGCAGGGCCCCGGTGGTCACCGACACCATCTCCTGGGTGAGTTCCTTGGGCTCCCCCACGCTCAGGCCGCCCAGGGCATAGCCGTCGAAACCCATGGCGGCCATTTCCTCAGCCTGCTGACGCCGCAACTCCGGCAGCATGCCGCCCTGGACCACGGCGAACAGGGCCGCGCCCGGCCGCCGGCGGGCCGTGAGGGACCGGGAGGCCCACCTCGCGGTCAGGGCCGCGGCCCGGCGTACCTCCTCTTCCGGGGCCGGATAACCCGGGCACTCGTCCAGGCAGATCATGATATCCACCCCCAGGGCCTCCTGGAGGGCCACCACGGTTTCCGGGTCCAGAAAGTGCCGGGCGCCGCCGTCCAGGTGCGACTGGAAGATTACCCCCTCTTCCGAAATGGTGCGGAACTGGGCCAGGCTGAAGATCTGGTAGCCGCCGGAGTCGGTGAGGATGGGCCCGTCCCAATGCATGAAGCGGTGCAGGCCCCCCAGGGCGGCGATGGTCTCCACCCCGGGCCGGAGGTAGAGGTGGTAAACGTTGCACAAGATGATGCCGGCGCCCACCTCCCGCAACTCCTCGGGGGTCATCGTCTTCACCGTGGCGTAGGTCCCCACCGGCATGAACACCGGGGTGGCCACCACCCCGCGAGCCGTGCGCAACTCCCCCAGGCGGGGAGCGGCCGCGCCTTGGGATTTAAGTAAGCGAAATTCAAACATATTAGTTTGGGTTTCTGGGGGAGGGGGCTAAGGGCCTCCCACAGGCGAGACGCCTGTGCCACTTGCCCTTACACTTACGAAAAGCTCCCCCAGGTCCCCGTCCCCAATCCCTTAAGTTTTATTTTGGCCGGTAAGTCGGGGCCAAGGCCCCGCCTTACCGGCCCTCTTAAGCGGGTTGGGAGGGGGTTCGGGGGAGGGCAGGGAGCACTTACGAAAAAGTCCCTGGCCCTCCCCCGAGATCATCTCACAAAATCAGCATAGCGTCGCCGTAGCTATAAAACCGATACTTCTCTTTTACCGCCTCCTCGTAGGCGCGGAGGATCAGGTCCCGGCCGGCGAAGGCGCTCACCAGGAGCAGCAGGGTGGATCGGGGCAGGTGAAAATTGGTGAGCAGCCGGTCCACGGCCTTGAATCGGTAGCCGGGGTAGATGAAGAGGTCGCACCAGCCCTGTTGGGGAAGGAAACCCGCGGGCCCGGCGCAGTATTCCAGCACCCGGACGCTGGTGGTGCCCACCGCGGTGAAGCGCCGGCCCTGGTCCCGGGCCTGGTTGAGGCGGGCCGCGGTGGGTTCTGAAAGTTCGAAGTATTCCGGGTGCATCCGGTGCCGGGTGTAGTCCGGGTGGCGCACCGGCATGAAGGTGCCGGGCCCCACGTGCAGGGTGAGGGCGGCGGTGTCGATGCCGCGGCGGGCCAGGTCCCGGAGCGCCTCCGGGGTGAAGTGGAGGCCGGCGGTGGGGCAGGCCATGGCCCCGGCCCGGGCGGCGTAAACCGTCTGGTAGCGCTCCTGGTCCAGACCCTCCGGGGCCCGGCGGATATAAGGAGGCAGGGGCACTTGGCCCATGCGGAACACCGCGGCGCCGACGTCGCCGTCGGCGGAGCAAAAGCGCACTTCGGCCACCCCCGGAGCCACCAGAGATACAATTTCAGCCTTGAGGAAATCGCCAAGTTTTAGGATCTGGCCGACCTGCAACCGGCCCCGGTAGGTGGCCCGGGCCCGGGCGGTTGAAGGATTCTTGAGGGGGGGGCTGGGGGAAATCAATTCCCCCACCCTCCCCTCAAACTCCCTTCCCAACCCCCTGTAAGGGGTTGGAGGAGGGGGTTTGGGGGAGGAGGGAGGGGCCTCCTGCCCCTCGCCTCCTCCCCCAAAATCATTTCCTTCCGCCTCCGCCACCGGCAGGTGGTGGAGCAGCAGTTCCACCCGGCCGCCGCTCTCTTTCCGCCCCTGCAGGCGGGCCGGAAAGACCCGGGTATCGTTCACCACCAGCAGGTCCCGGGGGTCCAGCCACCGGGCCAGGTCCCGGAAGCCGGCGTGATGGATTTCACCCTCCTGCCGGCGCACCACCAGGAGGCGGGAGGCGTCCCTCTGGGCCCGCGGGTATTGGGCCACCAGTTCCGGGGGCAGGTGGTAGTCAAAATCCTCAAT
>DASWLF010000409.1:0-3475 GCA_036396255.1 Desulfobaccales bacterium | reverse complement strand
CCTACCCCAGCCTGGGGTCCCTTACCTCCTGATGGGATCATGATTATATTAAAAACAGGTCGTTTTTCCCTGCCCCTGGAGGGGGTGGGGCGGGGCCCTGCTGCCCTGGGCCCCCTCCCGCATTCACCAACTTTTAACAGCAGGAGGGCGAAATGCCGGAAATCCAAGTGAAAGGGATGAGCTGCGGCCACTGCGTCGCCGCGGTGACCAGGGCGCTCACAAGTTTGCCCGGAATTTCGGAAGTGCAGGTGGACCTGGCCAGCGGCCGGGTCACCTACCAGAGTCAGGGCCGGGCCTCCCATGACGAGGTGGCCCGGGCGGTCAAGGCCGCGGGCTATGAGGTCGCCGCCTGAATAAAAATCTAGCCTTTTCAGATCCTGGAAATAACTTGGGGCGGGGAACCCCGCCCCCTCAAAGAGGATTCTCCTGGCAGGGGCTCCTCGCCCGTTGCAAAATACTTGCGCCCAAGTAGCAGGAAGCTACTCGTGATGTCCTCCTGGCCGCCCCCCTTATGATCTTGGTCTGGGGGCCGGGGCGGGGGCAGACCGGGGTGCGGGAGTGGGGGCGGACCGCGGGGCCGGGGCCGCCCGGAATTCCGGGCGAGGAGCCTGGCGGAACTCCTGGGGCATCTTGGGAGCCCGGAACTCCCGCTGGGGGATAACCCCCCGGAACTCCCGCCGGGGTGCAGGCCGGGCCTCGGTGGTTGCCCGGAATTCCCGACTAGGCATGGGCCTGGAAAGTTCCGGCCCAGGTCTGAGCCCCGTTTCCGGGGTTGGCCGCATCTTCCGGGAAGGGGCGGCTCGGAATTCTCTTGAAGGCACCGGGCGGGGTACCTCTGTTTGCGGGCGCAACTGCCCTGCCGACGGGTGCCTGAATTCCGGCAGCGTCTCCATTCTCTGGGGTGCTTTCGCCTGAGGCCGCAAGCGCTGTTCCTGGCGCATCTGCCGGTTCATCTGCCGAGTTTCGGCTCGCGTCGCCTGGGCCGGCAGCCCCATGCCTCTCACGCCTTCCTGGCCGGCCCGCCCCAACCTGGCTCTTCCCGGAGCCACCATTACCTTGGGAATTTCCTTGGTCAAACGCGGCAGGTTGCCAGGCGCCGGCGTCACCCCGGGGTGATTTAGCCGCCGCTCGGCCTGGGCGATATTCTCCGCCCGGTGCACCTCGAAGCGCCGGCCTTCCCGCACCGCCCCGGGAATGGCCTCCCGGAGGAAGGCATGACGCTGCAGCACGCCGGCCGGCGGCAGCCCATTGCGAAAATTGTTGAAATGGGCGGTGCTGACAAAGTTATTGATCTGCACCAGGTTTACGTTGGTGACCCGGGACACGAAGGGGAAGGGCGGCCCGAAGCAATAATAGGCTGAGGGTGCATAGCCGGGATAGTAAAAGTCGGTGAGCAAAAAGGTGCTGCCATAAACCACCGGCCCGTATTTGAAGGGGGCCAGACAGCCGCAATTGTAATAGGAATAGGACGGCACGAAAGGCTGGCCGAAGCCCAGCAAGAAGTTGGCCGCCTGGGCGAAGATCCAGAAGGGGGCGGTCAACAGGTCCAATACGGGGGTCCCGGGAACATACCCGCCCCCGGGATAAAAAGCCGGCTCCGGGACATAGTTGGGAGGCGGGATGGGGGCCCAGCCCACGTAACTATCGCTGGTGCGCCAGGCCGTGGTGGAGGGGTACCAGGTGCTCCCAGGGCTCCAGACCCAGCCGTAATCCCTGGTGGGCATCCAGTTGCCGAAATGGTAAGTGGCCCAGCCCCAGGGTTCCCAGGTTTCGAAGGTCCAACCCTCCGAGGTGGGCACCCAACGGCCATCCGTGTATGGCCGCCAGTTGGGGGAAACATTGCTGGGAGACCACACCGGGCCATAATTGGCGTAATCGATCCAATTGCCATATTGCGCCAGCTCGTCGTAAAACATGGCCACATCTTCCCCAGCCGCCGTGGCCGGCGGCGCTGGTCCCCAAATAAGGCCTGCCAGGATTACGGTGGCCACCGCCGCGGTCAATCTCAGCTTTCTCCGAATAGTAACCATATTGGACTCTCCGCTAATGGGGAATCGGTCGGCCAGCCAGGAGGGTAGAGGGTCAGAAGTCGGAAGCAGACGTAAGTTCGGCCGGTTTCTTATTATATTAATTTAAGAACCGGAATAACTTAAATCAAGGAGGCCAGCAGGCCCAGGGGTTTGGGGGAAGAGAATTGCCGCAGCGGGTGAAGGCACCGACTGGGCGTCGCGGTTAACGGGCCGGGGGCGGCTAAGCCGCGGCAGACGTCACCGCGGCCTGGCGGCGGCCGGAGGGCTGAGTTCCGCCCGCCAGAAGAGACGATGCACCGGCCGCAACTGCCAGCCTTCCCCGCCGGCTTCCTTCAGGGTGCGGGTGAAGGCCTCCGTCTGGAGGGCATGGTGCCGACTGGTGGCTTTGAAGCCCAGGTAAACCAGCGGGAAGGGCAGCTTTTCTTCCCGGGCGAAGGCCTTTATTGCGGCCGGCGGGACTTGCCGCTGCATTTCATAGATCCAGGCCCGGCCCCCGGGCCTGACTACCCGCAACATTTCCGTTAGACCGGTCACCGGCTGGGGCCAGATATGGAAGCTGAAGGTGGCCAGGGTCAGGTCGAAGGCCTGGGCCGGGAAGGGCAGGGCCAGGGCGTCGGCCACCACCCACTTTAAGGGTTGCCGGGGGTTTGGCCCCCCTTGCCGCCGCCGGGCCCGCCGGATCATGGCTGGGGCCAGGTCCAGACCCCAGAGGTCCAGGTCCGGGCGCCTCTGGGCCAGATACCCCAGGAGATACCCCGGGCCGGTGCCCACATCCAGCACCCGGGCCCCGGTGGGGAGAAAGGCGGCCAGGTCGGCGTTGATGCGCCGGTAGATCATGCCCAGCAGGGAACTCCGGGCCATCCAGGCGTACAGCCAGGGCGGCGGCTCCAGATGCTTAACCCGGAAAATGGAAGTCAAAGTCATCCGGGTCCTTGCCCGCCAGCCGCCACCCCAGGTTCAACAGGATCCGGTGCCAGCCGGTATAGACCACCGCGGTCCCCAGAATGCAGAGAAGCATCACCCAGCCTTCGCTCATGGCCGCCAGATAAAGGAGTATGAATATGACGGCCAACCCCACCACCAGGAGCACTATCTCAGGCAGATATTTTTTCATGATTTAATTTTATCATATTATTCTTCTTGTCACTGTCCATCAGATGAGGCCGGCCCCTAGAGCCACGGCGATGGCGAACAGCATCAAGGCCACCATGACCTGGATAAAACGCAGGGTTATTTTTTTCACCAGGAGGTTGCCCAGGAAGGCGCCGGCGAACGCGGCCACCACTGCGGCCGCCAGCAGCAGGTTGATTTCCTCCAGCTTTAGCAGGTGGAAGTTGACGCTGTAAACCAGGATGCGGGGTATATCCACCATGAGGGAGAGCACCACTCCGGTGGCAATGAAGCTCTCCTTGGTGAGCCCGGCTTTGATCAGAAAGGCGCTGCGC
>DASWLF010000408.1:0-2055 GCA_036396255.1 Desulfobaccales bacterium | reverse complement strand
CCTCCCTGGCCCTCCCCCCAAGTTTTTTCCTCCCTCCCTACAGTCCCGCCAGGCGTTTAGCCAGGGTTTCGGCGTCGGCGAAGAGGGTCTCGATGGCGGTTTCCCGCATGCCGGCGCCCCGGGCGATGAGTTCGGCCTCCCGCCGGGAAATGAGGTCCCCGGGGCTGTGGGCGTCGGAGTTGAGGACCAGGGAGGTGCCCACTTCCAGGGCGGTGCGGGCCACGTGGCCGTTGGTCAGGGAGTGGCCTTTGCGGGCCGTCAGTTCCAGGAAGATGCCCCGCTCCCGGGCTAGGGCTGCTTCCTCCAGGGAGATGAGGCCGGGATGGGACAGGATGTCGATGTCACTCTCGATGGCGGCCCGGTTGGTCCCCGGGGCCACCGGCTCCGCCAGGGTCTCGCCGTGGACGATGATCAGCGGCACCCCCAGGGCCCGGGCCTGGTTGGTCAGGGGGCCGATGAGGGCCGGGGGCAGGTGGGTGAACTCCAGGCCGGGGATGAGGTAAGGAGGCTCCCCCCGGTTGAGGCTGTGGGCCGCGGCCTTCAGCCGGGCGAACACCACCTCGAAATTGGAGGCGTCCACGTGGTCGGTGATGCCCAGATAGCGGTAGCCCTTCACCTGGGCCCGGCGCCACAGCTCCGCCGGAATAAGCTCACCGTCGCTGAACAGGGAATGGGTGTGCAGGTCGATCATAAAGACGGTTTTCAGTTTTCGGTTTTCGGTAAAAAAAATAAACGGAAATAATGATAATGGCTTTTTATACCATGTTCCCAAGGGGATAGCCAGAGCCAAAAGAATCATTTCGCCACTATTACGGATGGCTGGGAGGCGGGGTGATAGGCGAGCGTGAGGGTTATGGTTTCTTTTTATTAACTAAAAACTAAAAACTCGAAACTCGAAACTCAAAACTGTTTTACATCTTGTACTTGCCGAAATCTTCGGGGTCCAGGCTTTCCAGGATTTCGGTCCACTTTTTGGCGTCTTCGGTGGTGATGGCCTCTTTGGCGGACAGATCCACCCGCCGGGCCTTCTGAATCACCACTTCCGCCACGAAGATGGGGGCCTTGGTGCGCAGGGCCAGGGCGATGGCGTCACTGGGCCGGGCGTCGATGGTGATTTCCTGCCCGTCCCGCACGAGATAGATGAGAGCGAAGTAGGTATTGTCCCGCAGATCGCAGACCTCGACCTTGGTTATCCGGGTCTTCATCAGGTCCATGATGTTTTTCAGCAGGTCATGGGTCATGGGACGGGAGAACTTGATATTTTCCAGCTCGCTGGCAATGGCCGTCGCCTCCAGCAACCCGATCCAGATGGGGACCGCCTTGTCGGATTCCACATCCTTTAAAATCATGATGGGGCTGTTGGTAAAGGGATCGATGGTCAGTCCGGAGACGGTCATTTCTCTCAACATGATACCTCCTTGGAGGATGCCGGGAGGCAATCCGCCAGCGGTTGCGGCGTTAACGAGGCAGCTGCCAACCACCTGCCTTTCAGGGAATGGGGGTGAGCTGCGGTGAGCTCGAGCAGCACCGGGCGCCCCACCAACTCGGGGGGGCCGTCAAAGTTCACCACCTGGTTGGTGCGGAGGCGGCCGCAGAGCTGCTCCGGGCGGCGCCGGCTCCGTCCCTCCACCAGGACCTCATGCACCTGGCCTACCAGGCGAAGGTTCGCCTTTAAGGTAAGTTCATCCTGCAGGCTTTGCAAGCGGGCCAGGCGCTCCGCCTTCACTTCTTCCGGCAGTTGCTCCGGCAGGGCGGCGGCCCGGGTCTGGGGCCGGGGGGAATATTTGAAAGAGAACGCCTGGTCAAACCCGGCCTCCCGCATGAGGTCCAGGGTTTGGCCGAAGTCCGACTCCGTCTCCCCGGGAAATCCCACGATCAGATCGGTGGAGAGGGCGATGCCGGGACAGGTTTTTTTCAGCCAGGAGACCTTTTCCAGATATTCCTCCCGGGTGTAGCCCCGGTTCATGGCCTTAAGAATCCGGTTGGCCCCGGCCTGCACCGGCAGATGCAGGTGCTCGCAGAGAGCCGGCAGTTCGCCAAAGGCGGAGATCAGCT
>DASWLF010000407.1:0-6140 GCA_036396255.1 Desulfobaccales bacterium | reverse complement strand
CGCCGTTTCACCGGACAAGATGCTGCAGGCCCGGGTTTTTTCCTATCATGATACCCACCTGCACCGGCTGGGGCCCAATTATCACCTGATCCCGGTGAACGCCCCCAAATTCGCCCCGGAAAACAGCTACCAGCGCGACGGCTTCATGCGGGTGGACGCGGGCGGCGGCGGCGGACCCAATTACTGGCCCAATAGCTTCGGGGGGCCGTCTCCAGACCCCACCGCCGGCGAGCCGCCTTTTGAGGTCACCGGGGCCGCGGGGCGTTACCCCTACAGTTTCCCCAACGACGACTTCGTGCAGCCCGGCGACCTCTACCGTAAGGTGATGACCGAGCAGGACCGCACCAACCTGGTGGGGAATATTGTGGATCATCTGGGGGGCGCCCAAAAGCGCATCCAACTGCGGCAGACCGCGCTGTTCTTCAAGGCGGACCAGGATTACGGCCGGCGGGTGGCTGCGGGACTGGGATTGGAATTGGCGGAAGTCGAGCGCCTGGCCGCAATGTCCCATGAGGAGCGGGCCAAGGCGACGTCCTAAACCTTACGTAATACCGAGTTGCGACCAATCGAATATTTTTCTTCCAACTTTTCTTGGTGGCACAGGCGTCTCGCCTGTGCGGCGCAGGCTAAAGCCTGCGGCTACAAAAACAACCATTTGAACGCAACCCGGTATAACTTTAATCCAGGAGCGGGTCCCCCTAAAAAAGCCGGGAGACCTGGGGGTGCGCCCCAGAAATTTTGGGCCGACCCGCTGGTGGGCCACCCGATTCCCCCTAAAAATCAAAGGGGCGGGAAAACCCCGCCCCTACTGCCAGCGCCCAATTACCTCGCCCTAATTTCCCGAAAACCAAAACCAAAAACTAAAAACTAAAAACTCAAAACTCGAAACTCGAAACTCGAAACTCGAAACTCGAAACTTAAACCTACCCCTCCGCCATGGTGAGGTTGTAGGCCAGGTTGTCCAGCTTGACGGTGAAATCCACGTTTTCCACCGCCATGCCTTCCGGCACCTGCAATTGGAGGGGGGCGAAATTGAGGATGGCTTTGACGCCTGAGGCAATGAGGCGCAGGGCCGCCATCTGGGCCTTGCCCGCGGGGGTGGCGATGACGCCGATCTCAACCCCCTTCTCCCCCACCACCTGCTCCAGCTCGTCGATATGGTGGATGGTCTGGCCGCTGGGCACCCGGCGGCCCACCTTGGCGGGGTCGACGTCAAATACCGCCACGAACTCGTAGCCCTGGCGGATGAAATTCTGATGGGCCAAGAGGGCCGAACCCAGGTTGCCGATGCCCACCAGGGCCATCTTCCAGGTCTTGTTCAAGCCCAGGATGCGCTTGATCTCAAAGAGGAGCTCCTTGACAAAATACCCCACACCCCGGATGCCGAATTCGCCGAAGTACGCCAGGTCCTTGCGGATTTGGGCCGGATTGATGCCGCATTTTTGGGCGAGCTTGTCCGAGGCGATGATCTTGACCCCTTCCTGGGATAAGGCTTCCAGGTACCTGGAGTATATGGACAAGCGGGTAATGGTCGCTGTGGGAATCTTGGAGAATTTCATCGCGGTCCGCATCACTTAGCCGTTAATAGGTTCCGTCAGGACTTGTGGGATTTTGCACAAATATTGGGGTTTAAAAGGGGGGCCCAGGGGCCCCCCCATTTTTCGCCGCGTTTAGATCTTGAATCCCAGGGCTGCCGCAATGGGCTTGGTCATGGGGTAAGCGTACAGGATGATGAGGGCCACGACCAGGGCGTAAATACAAAGGGACTCGATCATGGCCAGACCGATGAGCATGGTCACGGTGATTTTCCCGGAAGCCTCGGGGTTGCGGGCGATGCCTTCCACCGAGCTCTTCACGGCCAGCCCCTGGCCGATGCCGGTACCGAAAGCGGCGATGCCGATGCCGAAGCCGGCGGCCAGCACCGCATAGCTGAAGAAGCTGCCCAGGCCGGCGGAAGCGCCGCCTGCGGCCGCGGGCTCCGCCGCCAGGGCCAGGGAAGCCCACAGCATGGAGACCAGCATGCTCAGTCCGAATACCAGGGATTTTCTCAACGTCATTTTACAACCTCCTTAAACCGATGATGGGATATATGAAGTGGCCTTCTTCCCAAGATTTTGGTGGCACAGGCTTCCAGCCTGTGCAGGCGCAGGCTGAAACCTGCAGCTAACTTTAATGCGCGTGCTCCATGGACCCGGCGAAATACATCATGGACAGCAGGGTGAAGACAAAGGCCTGCACCACGCTGGTGAACACCGCCAGAAACATCATGGGCAAGGGGGCCAGGAACATGCCAGCCAGGAACAAGAGGATCATCAGCACCAGGTCCTCACCCATGATGTTGCCGAAGAGACGCAGGGTCAGGGACAGCACCCGGGCAAAATGGCCGATGACTTCGATGGGGAAAAACAGCGGCGCCAGGGCCGGGATGGGTCCCAGGAAGTGCTTGATATACTTGGCCCCATGGTACTTGATCCCCAGGAAGTGCGTATAAACAAAGGTGCACAGGGCCAGGGCCAGGGTGGTGTTGATGTTGGCCGTGGGGGACAAGAACCCCGGGACCAGGCCGATGAGGTTGCAGAACATGATGAACAGGAAGACGCAGGCAATATAGGGGAAAAAGGCCCGTCCCTCTTCGCCGGTGACCTCCACCATGAACTCCTCCAGGCCGCCCACGATCAATTCAAACACGTTCTGGGCCCCCTTGGGCACCAGGGAGATCTGGCGGCTGGCCAGCAGCCCCAACCCCAACAGGATAAGCGCCACGAGGACGGCATAGCTGATATGCGGGGGTATATGTAATCCGAAAGAGCTAAAGATTAAATCGAGAAACAGGATCGGATGTTCCATGGCGCGGGTTTGCCTCCTTGTTCTTTAGCTTGATCACTTCGTTGATCGCGGCCAGGATGAGAGTCAGGACCACGGTGGAGAGCCCCAGCAGCAGTCCGAAAATGTCCACCCAGCCATGACGGACCAGCAAATAGATAATGGCCAACAGCGCGAAGAACCGCAGCAGTTGGCGGGCCGCAAAAAAGGCCCTGGCCCGGGCTTTGGCATCTGCGGCGCCCTGGCCGGCGCGCTCCAGAGTGCCGCGCAATGCCTGGTGCAGGAGGTGGAAGTTGATGACCACCACCAGGCCCCCCACCAGGACGCCCAGGGCGAACTCCCTGCCGCGCCACCCATAGCCGGCCAGGACCAGGATGGCCAGGACCACCCAGTTGGCGATCTTCAGGTGGCGAGGGGACATGATATCCAGTTTCACGGGCCAGCTCATTTGAATTTTTTGCCCATGACGTAGACCTGCCGGAACCCGGCGATAATCCCCAAAATCAAACCGACTATTTTAAAAAAGTAATTGGTCCCAAAAAAGTTGTCCAGCAGATAGCCGAAAAACCCGCCGATAAAGATGGAGAAGACCAGGACCATGCCGATGGTGCTGGCCCGGTAGCCTCCCTGAAACAGCTCTTTTAAAAACTTTTTGGTATCTTCTTTCAACGAATATCTCCCTGGTCAGGCGGCCGGGAGAAAATGATTCTTTTCACATGTGCCTACCTATCATACCCCCGGGCCATAGTCAATAATTTTTGGCACAAGCCGGAGAGAAAAAAACCGTCCCGAATAGTGCCGGGATATAGAGAAGTTAAGGCAAAGACGCCGCCCACCGCGGGACTCCAGGGGCGGGGCCGGGGCAGAGATTTGTGCTTTTTTTCCCTAAGTTTTGTTCCCGGGCGGTTTGTCCTCCACCTCGTGGTAGACGGGAAGTTCAATGACGAAGACCGAGCCTTCCGGCCCCGTCCGCTCCACGTAAATCCGCCCCAGGTGCTTCTGGATGATGCCGTAACTGATGGATAGCCCCAGCCCCACTCCCTGGCCCACGTCCTTGGTGGTGAAAAACGGGTCGAAGAGACGGCTGAGATAGTGCGGCGGGATGCCGGGCCCGGTGTCCTGAAACCAGAGGTGGACCCGTTCGCCCCCCGGCCCCACCGAGGTGGTCACGGTGAGCCTGCCTTCGCCCTTCATGGCCTCGGCGCTGTTCATCAACAGGTTGATGAAGACCTGCTCCAGCTTGCTCTTATCCCCCCGGATGAGGGGTAGACCTTGGTTAACTTCATGAACTATTTGAATATTTTGAAAATGGAGGTGGTCTTCCAGCAGGAACAAAACTTCTTCCAGGATGTCGTTGACATTGAGGGGCACCATTTTGGAGGGCATGTAACGGGAGAACTCCAGGAGCCCCTGGATGATCTCCTTGCAGCGCGTGGCCTCCCGGACGATTTTCTCCACCTGGCTGCGCTCCGGGCGGCTGGGCTCCAGGTCCTCCAGCAACAGGTAGCTGTAGACCAGGATGCCGCCCAGGGGGTTGTTGATTTCGTGGGCCACCCCGGCGGCCAACTGGCCCAGGGCGGCCAGCTTCTCGGTGCGGCTCAGCTGCTCTTCCAGGTGCTTCTTGTGGGTGATGTCCCGGATGTGGGTCTGGATGGCGGGCTGGCCTTCGTAGGTGGTGGGGATGGAGATCCCTTCGAGATCGAATCTCCGGGCGTCCTTTTTGACCCCCTTCATCTCGAAGATGCGGGGGCGGGTGACGCCGCGCTCCAGTTGCCCCAGCCAGCGGCTGGCCGCCTGGTGGTACTGGGGGTCCAGGAAGCCCAGCAGGGAGCGGCCCAACATCTCGCCGGACTCCTGATAACCGAACATCTCCAGGCAGGCGCGGTTGACGTAGAGCAGCCTCAGGTCGCGGTGCAGGGCGATGCCGTCCAGGGAGGTCTCCACCAGGCGGCGGAACTTTTCCTCCGAGTCTTTGAGCTCCCCGGCCAGTTGCTCCCGCTTCGTCATGTCTAAGATGGCCTGCACCGCGCCCTGGATGCGGCCTTCCTCGTCATAGATGGGCGAGGCGGTGTGATAGAGATACCGCTCCCGGCCCTGGAAATTGGGGAGGTACTCGTAGGCCTCATAGGCCCCCGGCAGGTTGGGGGACGGCTTCAGGTTCTTGTCCCCGAAGAACTTCTCCAGGGCCTTGATATTTTGTTCCACCACCAGGGAAGCCATGCTGGGGCGCTCGTGGGTATAAAAGGGGAGCCAGTAGCGGTAGGTGCCCACCATTTCGTGGCGGGAAAACCCGGTCAACTCCTCGCAGGCCCGGTTCCAGTAAATGATGCGGTGGCTGCGGTCGATGACGAAAGTGGGTACCGGCATGCCTTCCAGGATGCCTTCGGTGGTCCTCTTCTCCCGCAACAGTTGCAGTTCTCCCCGCTTGCGCTCGGTGATGTCCTTGAGGACGCCTTCGTAGCCGGTGATGGTGCCGTCTTTGTCCCGCCGCACGATGCCGGTGAGCAGGGTGTAAACCAGTCCCTGGCCCTGAGTCTTGAGGGTCAGTTCCAGGTCCCGGATGAAGCCCTGCACCTCCACCTGCAGCTGAAAACGCTCCCAGTCCCGGGGGTTCTGGAAGATTTCCCGGAAATGGGAGAGGCCCAGGGCCTCGTCTTTGGAGGAGAATTTCAGGAGTTCCAACCCCGCGGGGTTCAGGTCCAGGACCCTCCCCTCCCGGTCGGTGACGAAGATCAAGTCCTTGGAACCCTCAAAAATGCGCCGGTAGCGCCGCTCGGAACGCCGGAGTTCATGATAGAGGCGGGCGTTTTCGATGGCCAGGCCGATCTGGTTGCCCAGGATGCTGAAGAAGTATTTTCTCCGCCGGGAAGCCAGGGAGGGCTTGGCGGCGGTGGCCGCCAGGTTGAGGAAGCCGGTGACCTCTTCCCGGTATTTCAGAGGGATGCTGACCACCGACCGGAACCTCGGGTCCTGGCGGATCAGGTCGGTAAACGAAGAAGAAAACAGGCGGGAGTCCTTGCTGATGTCTTTGATGATCAAAGGCTGGCCGGCCCGGGCCAGATTGGGCTGGACGATGGCTTCCAGCTTCCCGTCGGAGAGCTTTCCCAGATAGTCCTGGGGGAAACCCCGGGAGGCGGCATAGGTCAGGCGCTGGCGCAGCCGGTCCCACAGGAGCAGCAGCCCGGCCTCGATCTGGAAGAACTCCAGGATCGCCGCCAGCACCTCGTTGATAATTTCCTGCAGGTCCAGGGTATGGGCGGTGATGGTGGCGATTTTATTGAAAAGGTGGAGCTCTCGCCGGTGTTCCTTGTCATCTA
>DASWLF010000406.1:0-5032 GCA_036396255.1 Desulfobaccales bacterium | reverse complement strand
AGAAGGCGAGTTACCTCCAGGAGTGAATCATTTTAATTAATCGGCGAAGGCCGTAATTTTTTCAAATGTCCAAACATGATCCGAAACGCCATCCTCCATCGCCGGAGTAATCTTCGAGCTAATTTGCTCATTTTATAAGACCAGAAATTGACCATAGACGGTCAGTGACCCCCGCAACCAGGTCAGGGGCGACAGGCCGCCGCCTGAGTCCCAGGTTCTGTCCTTTCCTCATAAATCGGCCACCCTCTTCCTCCTTGCCCCTGGCCGGCATTTCAGGGTAATATAAAGAAGTAAGCCTTTCAGAAAACCTTTGGGAGCCAAAGCCGGCAGGGGAAATCATGGCGGTCTCCGAGTTCGTCCATCTCCACGTGCACACGGCCTACAGTCTGCTGGACGGGGCCATCCGCCTCAAGGACCTCCTGGCCCGGGTCCAGGCACTTAAGATGCCGGCGGTGGCCATCACCGATCACGGCTCGCTGTTCGGGGTCCTGGATTTTTACGAAAAGGCCGGGGCCGCAGGGGTGAAACCCCTCCTGGGGTGCGAGCTCTACGTGGCGCCGGGGCCGCGCCAGGAAAAGAAGGGGAAAGGGGACAACCACCACCTGGTGGTCCTGGCGGAGAACCTCCAGGGCTACCGGAACCTGATCCACCTGGTGACTCGGGCCCATCTCGAGGGTTTTTATTACCGCCCCCGGGTGGACAAGGACCTCCTTAAAGAGCACCACCAGGGGCTCATCGCCCTGTCATCCTGCCTGCACGGCGAAGTGGCCCGGCAGCTGCTGAACGACGACCCCGGGGGCGCCGAAGCCGCCGCCCGGGAGTATGCCGAGATCTTTCCCGGGCGGTTTTACCTGGAGGTCCAGGCCAACGATCTGCCTGAACAACTCAAAGTGAACGAGGCCCTGCTTTCATTGGGGCCCCGCTGGAAACTCCCCCTGGTGGCCACCAACGACGTCCACTATCTCCGGCCCGAAGACGCCCGGGCCCACGATGTGCTGCTGTGCGTCCAGACCGGCAAGACGGTGAACAGCGCCGGTCGCATGAAATTCCACACCGACCAGCTCTATTTGAAGAGCGGGGCCGAAATGGCCCGGGCTTTCCCGTATCCCGAGGTCCTGGCCGCCTCCGGGGAGATCGCCTCCCGCTGCCAGGTCAGCCTGGATTTGGGGGGCACCCATTTCCCGGTGTATCCCAGCGGCGACCGGACCATGGAGGAGACCCTAAAGCAGCGGGCCCGGGAAGGCCTCACGGCTCGCCTGCAGCAGCCTAAGCCGCGCCAACACCCGGAGGAGCACTACTGGCAGCGCCTGGACTATGAGCTGGGCCTCCTCACCAAGATGGGCTTTGCCGGCTATTTCCTGGTGGTGGCCGACATCATCAATTATGCCCGGCGCCAGCAGATTCCCGTGGGCCCTGGACGGGGCTCCGCGGCCGGCAGCCTGGTGGCCTACGCCCTGGGCATCACCGACCTGGACCCCCTGGCCTACGGCCTCTTTTTCGAGCGCTTCCTCAACCCCGAGAGGGTCAGCCCCCCGGACATCGACGTGGACTTTTGTTTCGAGCGCCGGGGAGAGATCATCGACTACGTGTCCCGGGCTTACGGCTGGCAGAACGTAGCCCACATCACCACCTTCGGCAGCCTGAAGACCCGCCAGGTGATCCGGGACGTGGGCCGGGCCCTGGAAGTCCCCTACCCGGAAGTGGACAAAATCGCCAAGCTGGTGCCGGAGAAAGTAGGCATCACCCTGGAGCAGTCCCTGCAGCTGGAGCCCCGCCTCCGGGAGCTCCGGGACACCAACCCCACGGTTAAAGACATCCTGGCCATTGCCGCCACCCTGGAAGGCCTGCCCCGCCATGCTTCCACCCATGCCTCCGCGGTGGTTATCGCCGACCGGCCCTTGATCGAATACCTGCCCCTTTACAAAGACACCAGGGGCGAGCTGGTGACCCAGTTCGATATGAAAGGGGTGGAGCAGGTGGGCCTGGTGAAGTTCGACTTTCTGGGCCTCAGGACCCTCACGGTCATCGACCAGGCGGTGCGGCTCATCCGGCGCCACCATAAGCCGGATTTTGACATCCACACCATCCCGTTGGACGACTCCGACACCTTCAAGCTGCTGCAGGCCGCCAACACCGCGGGCGTCTTCCAGTTGGAGAGCGCCGGGATGCGGGCCCTCATGGTGCGCCTGAATCCCGCCACCTTCGAGGACATCATCGCCCTGGTGGCCCTCTATCGCCCGGGTCCCATGGAGTCCGGCATGCTGGAGGACTTCGTGCGCCGCAAGCACGGGGCGGCCCGGGTGGAATACCCCCTGCCCCAATTGACGGCCATCCTGCAAGAGACCTACGGGGTCATCCTTTATCAGGAGCAGGTGATGCAGATCGCCGCGGCGGTGTCCGGGTTTTCCCTGGCCGAGGCCGACCTGCTGCGCCGGGCCATGGGCAAGAAGGACCCCGCGGTGATGGCGGCCCAGCGGAACCGCTTCGTCACCGGGGCTCAGGCCACCGGGGTTCCCAAGGGCAAGGCCCAGGAGCTTTTCAGCCTAATTGAGAAATTCGCGGGCTACGGCTTCAACAAGTCCCACAGCGCCGCCTACGCCCTCATCGCCTATCAGACGGCCTATCTAAAGGCCCACTACCCCCTGGATTTCCTGGCGGCGGTCCTCAACAGCGAAATCAACCATACCGCGGCCCTGGCCAAACACATCATGGAGGCTCGGGACCAGGGGATCGAGCTGCTGCCGCCGGACATCAACAGAAGCGACCGGGACTTCACCGTGGAGGACGGCAAGGTCCGCTTCGGCCTGGCGGGAGTGAAAAACGTGGGGATGGGGGCCATTCAGGAGATTCTGGAGGCCCGGGGGCCGGGGCGCTTTGAGAGCATCCGGGACTTTCTGGAACGCATCAGCTTGGGCAAGGTCAACCGCAAGGTCCTGGAGGCCCTCATTCAAGCCGGGGCTTTCGACAGCCTGCAACCCCGGCGGTCCCGCCTCATGGCGGGCCTGGAAGGGGCCCTGGAAAAGGTGAACAATCTCAAGCGCCAGCAGGCCTCCCGGCAGATGTCCATGTTCGGCGGCCTGGCCGAGCCCCATGAGGACGACTGGCTCCCCGAGGCGGCGCCCTGGGAGAAATCCGTCAAACTGGCCCGGGAAAAGGAGGCCCTGGGGGTCTATATTTCCGGCCATCCTCTGGACGCCCACCGCAACCTGCTGAAGACCCGGATCAAGACCACCACCGCGGACCTGGCCGAGATTCCCGACTCCCAGGAAGTGGTTCTGGGAGTGGTGGTCACTTCCCTCACCGAGAAAGTGGGCAAGAAGGGGGGCCGCCTGGCCATCCTCACGGTGGAAGACCTGGCGGGCAGCGTGGAAGCGCTGGTCTTTGGCGAGCTCTACGAGCAGGTGGCGCCGCTGCTGCATCAACCCAGCCTGCCCCTGTGGCTGCGGGGAACAGTTATTCAAGAAGAAAAAGGGCCCAAATTGAGGGCCCAGGAGATCGCGCCCCTGGAAACCGCTGTGCCTCCCTGGCCGGAGAGGGTGGACCTCAGGGTCCAGGCCGCCACCGTCACCCGGGAGCAACTGGCGGCTCTCAAGGAGATCCTGGCCCGTCACCGGGGCCCGGTCCCGGCTTTCCTGCACTTCCTGGACCCCCGGGAGGAAGGGGTCCTGGCCCTGCCGGAGGAACTGGCCCTGACTCCGTCGCCGGAGCTGGCCGCAGAAGTGAACCGCCTCTTCGGCTACCCGGCCCTGAGCTTGTAAAATAAGCGCCCTTCTCCCATGGCCCGGATCGGCGCCGGCTGAAGCCCGTGGCCAACCCCCTGCGTCATCGGATCCAGCCCATGTTTATGCTGAAAAAAATCGTGTCCCCTTTCTTCTATCCGGTGCCGTTGTGCCTGGAAATTTTGGCGGTGGGACTGTTGCTGCTGTGGTGCACCAGGAGGCAGCGAGCCGGCAAGGTCATGGTTACCCTGGGGACCGGCCTGTTGGCGGTTTTAAGCTTTTCCTGGGGTCCCAATTTGCTCCTGAAGCCGCTGGAACAGCAGTTTCCGCCTTTAAGGCATCCCCCCGCCCAGACTTCGGTTACCTGGATCGTGGTCTTGGGGGGAGGGATACATTCCGACCCCAAACTTCCCAGCACCAGCCGCCTGAGTGAAGCTTCAAGGTATCGGCTTTTGGAAGGGGTCAGGTTGCACCGGGAGATGCCGGGAAGCAAACTGATTCTGTCGGGCGGGCCGGTTTTTGGTTCTCAGCCGGAAGCGGCGGTTATGGGGGAAGTTTGCCGGATTCTGGGGGTGAATCCCGGGGACGTGATCCTGGAAGCCGCCTCCCGGGACACCGAAGACCAGGCCCGGCTCATCAAGGAAATGGTGGGCCAGGATAGATTGTTGCTGGTAACCTCCGCTTCCCACTTGGCCCGATCCCTGGCCCTGTTCCGGAAACACGGCCTGAGCCCCGTGCCGGCGCCCACCGGACATTTGGTAATGGAAAGCCAGGGCTGGTCCCCGGAGTCATTTTTCCCCGGCGCCAGGAACCTGGTCAAGGCGGAAGCCGCGGTGCACGAATACCTGGGCCTGGCCTGGGCCTGGTTCAGGGGCGCTATTTGAGGAAAACGATAACTAGCCTGGCGCGGCGGCGCCACCGGCCCGGGGGGCCGCCCACCCCTACGGAACTGCGGAACCTGCGGGGGAGCCGCCTGGCCGCCTGGGGTTGCCAACCGGGATTAGCTATTATCGGCTGCCATCGCTCTGCCCTTGCCACTAAGCTCCATTGCCCCGCTTTGCAAGTCTAGATTCAGTCCTTTTTTCCCGGTTATTAGCGCCCCGAGCGCCGTCAGGCAGAAAATTCTGTGGAAATCTAATAGGTTGTACCACAAATAACCCAAAAGGATTATTTTGGTAAAATATAGCAAAATATTAAATCATTTAGAAAATTAATAAATTCCTTTTTTATCGCTTTACAATATGGAATAAGCATGGTTAGAATGGATTCCTCCGGACTGTTATAAACCTTCACCATTAGCATTCCAAGGAGGG
>DASWLF010000405.1:0-8251 GCA_036396255.1 Desulfobaccales bacterium | reverse complement strand
AGCCATGTCTGCCAAACGCCTTGCAAAATTTGCCCAGGAGCGTATAATAATATAGTTAATCTGTGTCCGCAGCCGTAGCTGCCGCGGCTTTAGCCGCCGGGCCAGGAGATTGAATGCCGGAATTGCGTAAAGACCCCATCATCGGCCGTTGGGTGATCATTTCCACGGAGCGCGGCAAGCGCCCCCACGACTTCGTGGTGGAGCCGGAAGTAACCAAAGGCGGATTCTGTCCCTTCGATGCAGGCAACGAACACACCACGCCCCCGGAAGTCCTGGCCTACCGGGACCCGGGCACCGCGCCCAACACCCCCGGCTGGCAGCTCCGGGTGGTGAACAACAAATTTCCGGCGCTGGCCCAGGAAGGGCAACTGGACCGCCAGGGTGAAGGCATGTATGACAAGATGAATGGCATCGGGGCCCATGAAGTCATCATCGAAAGCCCCGACCACCAGGCGACCCTGGCCACCATCCCCCTGGACGGTTTCGTGCGGGTGCTCACCGCTTACCGGGACCGCATCGTGGGGCTCAGCGAGGACCCCCGGTTCAAATACGTTTTGATCTTTAAGAACCAGGGGCGGGCCGCCGGGGCTTCCCTGGAGCACAGCCACAGCCAGCTCATCGGCCTCCCCATCGTGCCGGAGCTGGTGCAGGAGGAACTGAGCGGCGGCAAGTTTTATTTTAACTACAAAGAACGTTGCGTCTTCTGCGACATGCTCCGCCAGGAATCCATGCAGCAGGTGCGGGTGGTCCTGGAAAACCAGGAATTTTTGGCCATCTGTCCCTTCGCGCCGCGCTCGCCTTTTGAGATCTGGATCCTGCCCAAAGGACATTCCTCCTCCTACGTGGACCTGAAGGATGAATCCCGCCTCCGGCTGGCCGAAATCTTTTCCGAGACCCTGAAGCGCCTGGAAAAGGCCCTGGGCCAGGTTCCTTATAATTTTATGTTGCACAGCGCCCCCATCCGGGAACCGGAGCTGGCTTATTATCACTGGCATTTCGAGATAGTGCCCAAGCTCACCCTGATTGCCGGTTTCGAGTGGGGTTCGGGCTTTTATATCAATCCCACGCCTCCGGAAGATGCAGCGCAATATCTTCGGGAGCTAACGCTGTAATGCTCGAGGGCCAAGATGCGGATCCTGATAGTTACTCCGGAAGCCAATCCTTTTGCCCGCACCGGCGGGTTGGCGGAAGTGATCTATGCCCTGGCCTGGGCCCTGGTGAAGCTGGGGCACCAGGTGGCCGTGGTCCTGCCTCTGTACCGGCAGGTGCGGGAATCGGGGCGTGACCTCACCTTTACCGGCAAGACCCTCTCCATTCCGCTATCCTGGAAGACCTTGCCGGCGGAAATCTATCACTGCGAGATAGATCCCGCCCTCAACTTTTACTTCATCGGCCAGGACGCCCTGTTCAACCGCGACGGTCTCTACGGCACCGCCTACGGCGACTTTGAGGATAACTCCGAGCGCTTTATCTTCTTCAGCCGGGCGGTGGTGGAGATGATTGAGGCCTTGGAAATGGACTGGGACGTCTTAAATGCCCATGAATGGCAAACCGGCCTGGTGCCGGTTTATCTGCGGACGCTCTATAACGACCGGCCTTCCTTGCGAAAGCTGCCGCTGCTTTACACGGTGCACAATGTGGGGTATCAGGGCCTCTTTTCTTCCTACGATCTGCCGCTCACCGGCCTGGGCTGGGAGCTGCTCTCTCCCAAGGCCCTGGAATTTTACGGCGGACTCAACTTTATGAAGGGCGGCCTGGTCTTTGCGGATCTCATCAGCACCGTGAGCACCAGGTACCGAGAGGAGATCCTGACTCCGGAGTACGGCTTCGGCCTGGAGGGGCTCTTCCAGGAGCGGGCCCAAGAACTCTACGGCATCGTGGACGGGGTCGATTACTACCGCTGGGACCCCCAGCGCGATGCTTTCCTGGCCGCCAACTATGACCAGAACCGCCTGGAAGGGAAGCAGGCCTGCAAAATTGCCCTGACCCAGCGGTTCGGCCTGCAGCTTCCCCCGGAACAGCCCCTCATCGGCATGACCACCCGCTTCTTTGAACGCAAGGGCATCGACCTGGTGGAAAATATCCTGGACGACCTGATGGACCTGGAGGTGGGCTTCGTGATTCAGGGCACCGGGGAGGAGCGCCACCATTATCTGCTGCAGGAGATCAGCGCCCGGCATCCCCAGCGCCTGGGCCTGGTCATCGGCTTCACCGAAGAACTGCACCACCAGATCGTCGCCGGGTCCGACATCTTCCTCATGCCCTCCCGCTATGAACCCTGCGGCCTGGATCAGCTCTATTGCCTGAAATACGGCACCATCCCGGTGGTGCGGGCCACGGGCGGCCTGGATGAAACCGTGCAGGAATTCAGCCCCGGGACCGGGGACGGCAACGGCTTCAAGTTCTCCGGCTACACCCCGGCGGAACTCCTGGGCGCGGTGCAGCGGGCCCTGGCCGCCTATCAAGACCGCGCCGCCTGGGAAGCCCTGATGCGAAAAAACATGGCCCTGGATTTTTCCTGGATCAATACCGCGGCTCCCAAGTATTTGGAACTGTACCGCCTGGCCGTGGAAAAGCGACAGCGCCTGTTGGGAGGGTAGACTGCCGTGGCTTTAGAGCGCGCCGGCTTTTTAACCCAAATGGTGGAGGTGCTCACCTCCACGGTCTCCTTTGGGGAACGGCTGAACAACATGGTCCACCTGCTGGCCCGCAACCTGAAGGTGGACCTGGCCCTCTACTTCGGGTTGGACAAGGCCAAGGAGACCCTGGCCTTGAATATCAGCAGCGCCGGCCCCGTGCCTCCCCACCTGCGGGTGGAATTCCCCCTGGGCCAGGGGCTGGTGGGTGAAGCCGCCGGCACCCGCAAGATGAAGGTGGCGCACCGCCACCAGCCCGGGATACCGGCAGCCAATGCCGCGTTGGAGAAATTGCACCCCGCCTATCAAACCCTGGCCGCCTTCCCGGTGGCCGACGACAACTATCTTTATGGGACCCTGATTTTAGTGGACCGGGAGGACCGGTCCTTTACGCCGACGGAGCGCCAGGGCGTGCAGCTGGCCTGCCTGATGCTGGCCGGCACCCTGCGCCAGGCCATCGTCCAGGAAGAGGCCAAAAAGCGCATCGCCGAGCTTTCCGTCCTCTTCGAGGTGGGCAAGGCCCTGAGCTCCACGATGGAGCTGGACGAACTCCTGGAGCGCATCGTCAGCACCACCGCCAAGGTGATCACCGCCCGGGGGGCGGCGCTGCACATCATGGACGCGGTCAGCGGCGAGCCCCTGGTCTCTTCCAGGTACGGCCAGATTCCCCCGGAGTGTCCGGCCCTGCCCAAGATGGAGCCCGGCGCCGGCGGTGCCGTGGAGCCGCCCCACTTCCAGGGGCAGTCCCCGGACGCCAAAGGCCGAATGCACTATTGCCTGGCGGTGCCCCTGACTTTTAAGGGCCAATTGCAAGGCACTTTAGGGGTTTACGACAAATTTACCCCCAGCGGCGAATTCGTCCCCTTTGACCCGGAAAACCGCCAACTCCTGTACACCATGGCCGGCGTCATCGTCAACGCCATCGAGAATGCCCTCACCTACCAGCAGGTGGAGGACTTGGCGGAGAGAAACGAGCGCATGGTGAAAAATCTCACCGCCCTCCAGGAGATCTCCCAGGTCATGCTGACCACGGTCCAGGAGGACCGCCTCCTGGAGATCCTGCTGCAGGGCCTTACCCTGGAGCAGGGCCTGGGGTTCGACCGGGCGGTGGTGCTGCAGGTGGACGAAGCGGCCCAAACCCTGAAAGGGGCCAAAGGCGCCCGGCGCCCGGCCCGCCCCATTGAGGCCCCCAATGACAAGGCCCTGCTCTTGCCTCCCCCCGCAGAGCTGCCGGTGACCGAGTGGGAGATTCCCCTGCGGGCCGACCAGGGGCCCCTGGCCCTGGCGGTCCTCAAGAAACACCCTTATCACCATACCCAAACCCTGAAAGAGCCCGTTTTACCCATGGTCCTGGAGGGGAAATTCCCGGCCCAGGAATTTTTCGTGGTGCCCCTGGTGGTGAAGGACAGGGCCACCGGGGTCATCGTGGTGGACAACCAGGCCTCGGGGCGCCCCCTGGAGACCGAACCCCTGCACGTCCTGCAGATGCTGGCCACCCAGGCGGCCCTGGTCCTGGAAAATGCCCACCTCTATTCCACCATCGAAGCCAACAATCGGGAACTGCTGCTCATCCGGGAGCGGATGCTGGAGTCGGACCGGCTGGCGGCCCTCTCCAGCCTGGCCTCCGGCATGGCCCATGAAATCCGCAACCCCCTGGTGTCCATCGGCGGCTTCGCCCGGCGCATCGCCAAGCTGGTGGAGCCCAATTCGCCGCTTCGGGGTTACGTAGAGGTCATCCAGGAAGAGGTCAGCCGGCTGGAAAAACTCCTGCGGGAAATCCTGGACTTCTCCGGGGAAAACCTCTCTTACTACGGCGATCACGATCTGGCCAAGCTCATCGAGGACACCTTGATCCTGGTGCAGCGGGACCTGGACGCCAACAAAATCAAGGTGGTGAAGGAATATGCCTCCCTGCCCCGGCTCCACTGCGATGACCGCCAGATGAAGCAAGTTTTTTACAACCTTTTCCAGAACGCCTCCCAGGCCATGCCCCACGGCGGCACCCTCACCATCCGCACTGCCAGCATGGAAAAGCCCGACGGCCTCTATGAGGCGGCTGCGGTCACCGACACCGGCGGAGGCATCCCCATGGAAGTGCTGCACAACATCTTCAACCCCTTTTTCTCCACTAAAGACTACGGCACCGGCTTGGGCCTGGCCATCGCCCAACGCATCGTCTCCCGCCATTACGGCCAGATCGAGGTCAACAACGAAATGGGGAAAGGGGTTACCTTTATCGTCACCTTACCGGTGGCCAAATATTGTCTGGTGAAAGATGCCGGCCACAACGCGGTTCCCGCCAGCGCGTTGAAGGCCCCTAAAGGAGGGCGGTGATGAAGAAGATACTGGTGGCGGACGACGAAATGAGCATCCGCCTCCTTTACAGCGAGGAACTAAAAGAGGAAGGCTACGAGGTCTACCTGGCCGCCAATGGCCGGGAAGCCATGGAGATCGTGGATAAGGTTCCCCTGGATCTGGTCATCTTGGACATCAAGATGCCGGAGATGGACGGCATCGAAGCCCTCAGACAGATCAAAGAGAAACGCCCGGGGTTGCCGGTGGTGCTTTCCACCGCCTACGGCGAGTACAAGCAGGATTTCGCCACCTGGGCCTCCGATGAATACCTGGTCAAGTCCTCGGACCTGGAGGACCTCAAGTCGATAGTGAAGCGCTACCTGAAAGAGTGAGGCTGTAAGAGACGGTCATGTCTAAACTCAAAACGGTGCTCCTCATCATCCTGGTTGCGGTTCTGGTGGATTTCGCCGTGGAGAACCCCCAACCGCCCCCGGATCTCAAGCTCTTCAAGTTCGTCCTGGGGCAAGTCCCCACCTATCTTCTGGCTTACCTCTGCCTGGCCCTGGGTTTGGTGGTGGGCTGGACGGCTCACGCCTTGAGGACCGGCAGGAAGAGGCGGGAAGCCGCCGCGGCTGCGGCCCTGGCCTCAGCCCAGGAAAAGCAGAAACCCCAGGAAAGTCAGTAAGGCCAGCAGGGTTCCCAGCAACAGTATTAAAAAGAAGGTTTGCAGGAGCAGGAAAAGGACCAGGACCCCCAGGGTCCGCCACCCGGAGGTCTGGAAGACCGCCTGCACCCCCAGATAGATGAGCCACAGGACCCAGAGGCCGGCCAGCGGCGCCCCCAGAAACGGGATGAGGGCCGCCACCATGGCCCCCTGGGCGTAGTTGTAAATCCGCCAGGCGGGGTTCAGACCCCGGCCGGCGCCCGCCAGTGCCACCGCCGCCCAGAGGCAAAGGGCGCCGAACCCCTGATTGAACAGCACCATGACCGGGGACAGCACTATCAGGAAGATGGTAATCCCCGTCCCCACCGTGTAGACGTGCGGGATCCCCCAGGCCTCCGCCAGCGGCCGGCTAACCGCGGCATACAACAATGTGCCCCAGAAAAGGCAGGCCAGGAGCCCCACGGTCCCCGTGATCAGGGCAAAGGCCAGGGCCTCGGCCCAACCGTCGCGGCCCAGACCCCGGAAGAAGGCCTGGGGGCGCGCCAGGACCTCCCGCAGGGTGCGGTAAAAGGCCGGCAGCCGGGGAAGCTCCGGATCTTCCCAGGGGATGGGATTGCCGCTCCCGGGTTCCGGGGAAACCGGGGCAGCCGCGTCGGCCCCCGGGCCCTCTGACGGTTCCATCAAGGCCGCCTCCGCTCTATCTCTTCCTTGACTTCCTTGGGGTTGGCCAGGCCGAACCAGAACATCTCCGGGCCCCCGGAGACATCCTTGATGAGGAGGTTGCCCACCTGCAGCAGGGTTTGGGTCAGCCCCCGGCGCACCAGGACTTCTCCCAGGCCGGTCCAGGAGATCTCCTGCCTCCGGGGAGAGGGCCAGCGGCTGATTTTCACCACCCCCTGGGAGGTGATGCGGTATTCCTGGCCCCATTTCATATAGACCACCGCGGCCACCAGGATAAGGCCCAGAACCGTCCCCACCGCGACGGAAAAATGGAAGAGGCCGAAAATCCAGACCTCCGGGTTGATTCGCGGCCCCAGGAAAAACAGGGCCATGGCCACATAGTAGACCAAAAAAGCCCGGCCGCAGGGGGTGAAGATGAGCTCGGCGGCAGCCCCCGCTTTTTCAGGCATTTTACTCCTCCAATAATAAAAGTTCCGGGTTTACAAATTGAGACCTCTGCAAAAGTATCAAAATCGATATTCTCGCGGGTGAAAGATCTTATAATCCCCCCTCCCCCCCTTTAAGAAAGGGGGGTAATTAATGATAACTCATTGATAAATCATGGAAACCCATCTTAAGTCCCCCTTTTCTAAAGGGGGATTTAGGGGGATTATTAATGCCTTGCTATTTCGACTAAGCCTTTTTCATAGCTCTCAAATTATTGTAGCACAAGCCCCGGCTGGGCATAAGGGCGGTGAGCCTGAAGACCGACTGCAGCCAGGAAAGGTGGCTGAGTTATTGAGGGGGCTCCACCCTGAAATGCCATTCCAAGGCTCACCTTCAATAGCGGACGCGAAAATCCGCCAGGTCCCCTTGATAGGGTTGCCAATCGATGGCCACGTGGTGGACGTAGGCATAGGGCGGGCCCTGATGGCACCAGGCCAGCATGCCTTCCAGAACCCTTTTTTCGCCCTCGAAGAGGGCCTCTACCCGGCCGTCGGGCAAATTCCGGACCCAGCCCGCCAGCCCCCGGGCCCGGGCCTCATCCCGGGTGGCGGCCCGGAAGAAGACTCCCTGGACCCGGCCCTCAATCACTACGTGGAGCCGCGCGAGGTCCGCCATCAGGTTCTCCCAAATTCTTATTTGGGGGGAGGGCCAGGGACTTTTTCGTAAGTGGTCCCTGCCCTCCCCCCAAGCCCCCCTGCCAACCCGCTTTAGGGGCCTGGGAAGGCGGGGCCAAGGCCCCGACTTCCCAGGCCTTAAAAAATTCCACATAAGGGATTGCGGGTGGGGGCTTGGGGGAAGTTTTTCGTAAGGGTAAGGGCTGTCGGCCCTTAGCCCCCTGCCCCCTCCCCCAAATCTCATTTCACCAGTCTCTCAAAGGCCGCCTCATCCAGGATGGCGACTCCCAGCTCCCGGGCCCGGGCGTACTTGCTTCCCGGGTCCGCCCCCGCCACCACGTAGTCGGTCTTGGCGGAGACCGAAGAGCTCACCTTGCCGCCCCGGGCCGTCACCAGGGCTTTGGCCTCCTCCCGGGAGAAGCGGTCCAGCGCCCCCGTGAACACGAAGGTCTTGCCCGCCAAGGGGGAGGGCGCCGTTGGCTCCGGTTCCTTCTCTTCCACCTTGGCGGCCCTAAGCTTCCGGATAACTTCTTGGTTCCGAGGGGTGTCAAAATACGCGCGAATGCTGGAGGCCACCTGCTCCCCCACCCCTTCCACCTGGAGCAGCTCTTCCTTGGAGGCTTTCATCAAATCCTCTAGCTTATTGAAGTGCTGGGCCAGGACCTGGGCGGTGGCCTCCCCCACATAGCGTATGCCCAGGGCGTTGATATATCGCCAAAATAGCGGGTTTTTGCTTCTCTCGATGGCCTCAATGATATTCTGAGCCGATTTTTCCGCAAAGCGTTCCAGGGGGATAAGGTCCCCCGCCGTCAGGTGGTAGAGGTCGCTGACGTCTTTTATCAGGCCCTCGTTCACCAGTTGGAGAATGATTTTCT
>DASWLF010000404.1:0-4448 GCA_036396255.1 Desulfobaccales bacterium | reverse complement strand
GCTATAGATTTTGCTTGCCGAATCCTCGTTCCCAAGGTCCTGCTGGGGAACGATGCTGTATTTTCCGTAGGGTGCGTCTTACGCACCAAAAATGGCGCGTAGGACGCGCCCTACGAAGCTGATAACTAATAACTGACTACTGGCTACTGACTACTGACTACTGACTACTCCCACTCAATGGTGCTGGGCGGCTTGGAGGAGATGTCGTAAACCACCCGGTTCACCCGTTTGACTTCGTTGATGATGCGGTTGGCCAGCCGGGCCAGAAATTCGTGGGGCAGCCGGCTCCAGTCCGCGGTCATGGCGTCCACCGAGTCCACGATGCGCAGGGCGATGACGTTCTCGTAAGTGCGCTCGTCGCCCATGACCCCCACGGTGCGGATGGGCAGCAGCACCGCAAAGGCCTGCCAGACCTGGCGGTGGAAGCCCGCGGCCTGCATCTCTTCCTGGACGATGGCGTCGGCCTCCCGGAGGATGGCCAGGCGCTCTCTGGTGACCTCCCCCAGGATGCGGATGGCCAGCCCCGGCCCGGGAAAGGGGTGGCGCCAGATGAGGCTGTCGGGCAGGCCCAACTCCCGGCCCACTTCCCTGACCTCGTCCTTGAACAGCTCCCGCAAGGGCTCCAGCAGCTTCAAGGGCATGACCGCGGGCAGGCCCCCGACGTTGTGGTGGGTCTTGATGGTGGCCGAGGGGCCCTTATAGGAGACGCTTTCGATGACGTCGGGATACAAAGTGCCCTGGGCCAGGTACTCCACCGCCCCGATCCTTTTGGCCTCCTCGGCGAAGATGCGGATGAACTCATGACCGATGCGGCGGCGCTTCTCCTCCGGGTCGGTCACCCCCTGGAGGACGCTGAGAAATTCGTGGGTGGCGTCCACGTAAATCAGGTTCAGGTGGTGGTGTTGGCGGAAGAGGTGGGGCACCTCTTCGGCTTCCCCCTGGCGCAGCAGGCCGTTGTTCACGAAGATGCAGGTGAGGCGGTCCCCGATGGCCCGGTGCAGCAGCACCGCGGTGACCGAGGAGTCCACCCCGCCGGACAGGGCGCAGATGACTTTTTCGTCCCCCACCTGCCGGCGGATGGTTTCGGTGGTGGCCTCGATGAAGGACTGCATGGTCCACAGGGGCTGGAGTTTGCAGATGCGGAACAGAAAGTTGGCCAGGATCTCCATGCCCCGGGGGGTGTGCTTCACTTCGGGGTGGAACTGCACCCCGTAGAGCCGGCGCTTGGGATCCCGGATGGCCCCCACCGGGCAGGTGTCGCTGGAACCGATGACTTCGAACCCCGGGGCCAGTTTCTCCACCCGGTCGCCGTGGCTCATCCACACCGTCTCCACCGGGTTCAGCCCGTGGAACAGATCGGTAAAATCGGTGATGGTGAAGATCTTGGCTCCATATTCCCGGGAGACCGCGGGCGCCACTTCCCCGCCCAGCAGATGGTTGAGGAGCTGGATGCCGTAGCAGATACCCAGGACCGGCGTCTCCAGGCGGAAGAGCTCCGGGTCCAGGCTGGGGGCATCCCGGTCATAGACGCTGCGGGGGCCGCCCGACAGGATGATGCCCTGGGGGTCGAACTTCCGGATCTGGTCCAGGGGCATCAGAAAGGGATGGATCTCGCAGTAGACCTTGAGCTCCCGCACCCGCCGGGCAATGAGCTGGGTGTACTGGGACCCGAAGTCCAGGATCAGCACTTTCTCTTTATGGGGGTCGATCATCTTGAGTTTCGAGTTTTGAGTTTTGAGTTTCCGGTTTTCGGTAAAAGATAGCTATCAGCAGTCTGCGGTCAGCTTTCAGCAAAAAACCTAACTTGGCCGTACTCCTGTAAATATGGGTTGGCCTTCCTCACCTCCGGGTTATAACAATTCCCCGTAGGGGCGGGGTCTCCCCGCCCCCCTGATGAGGGCGAGGAAACCTCGCCCCTACAATGACCATCGGGATATGCCTTTTCTGCAAATGGCAGAAAATGTTCCATAGAAGATAGGGGACACAACCTTAAGAGCACCTGTGGCAGGCCCTGCATCTGCTATGAAGCTCTTAAACCCTTAAAATGATATTTTAATTTAATTATAGCTGGCAGAGGGGCAAAAAGCAAAACTTCTGTACCCTTGGGGTCAAAGTAAGATTTGGGCCGAACGGGGGCAGGCTTGGCAGGGGGGGGCGGGGGGGGGCGGCGGTGCTACAGCCCCAGGGGGGTGAGGAAACGCTGCTCAATTTCCCGGCGGGTGTCGTCCGGGGAGGCGGCCTCCGGGGAGGCCAGAAGCTGGCGCAAGCCCGCGGCCATTTGCCGGAGGCGCCCCAGGGCGGTCTGCCGGGCCTCTTCCAGCGCGTCCCAGGAACCGCCTCCGGCCACCTGCCAGAAGGCGGGCTCCAACTCCGGCAGGAGCAGGGGGTAGAGACCCGGCCGCCAGGCCAGCATCAGGGCCAGGGACGCGAGATGCCGGGCCTGGATGAGGTAAGACACCCGCCCCCACTCGTTCACTTCGGCCAGGACGTCCTTCAGGGCCCGGACCCAGAGTTCCACCCGGGTCTGGGGGAAGAGCGTTAGGGCGGTGTGGAAAGCGTCCCGGAGACCTTCTTCCCGGGCCTCCCCGATTTCGTGGTGGATGGCGGCTTCCAGTTCCGCGGCCACCAGGGAGTCGAAGGCCTCCGGGTGGGCCTGGGATTCCTGCAGCAGGGCGGTGAGGGAGGTGCCGTGGGCCTTAAGGGCGATCTTCAGGAAGGGGTTCTTCTGCTGGATGGGGTCCGACAGGCGGTCCCAGAGGTAGTAGGCCAGGGCCTGTTTCCGGGCGTAAATCAGGGGCCCCTGGCACAGGGCCGGGGTGGCGTCCAGGTCCCGGGCCAGCTCCGGGCCCAGCACCAGGATGGTCAGCCCCTCAAGGCGGCGCACCTCCAGGAGCTCCCCCAGGAAACAGGTGGGCGCCAGCCCCCGGCTGTACCCGGCCCCGTAAGCCAGCCCCAGGGGGATGAGACCCTGATTCAAGTCCTGTACCGCGAAGGGGTCCAGGGAGGCCCCGTTCCAGGTAAGCCGGTGTAAGGGCGCCCCTTCCAGGCTTTCCCAGGACTGCTCCCGGGCCTCGACCCAGGGAAGCACCTCCTCCGGCGCCGGCTCCAGCCAGGGGGGCAGACGGTGCTCCCATTTATAGAGCTGGCGCAGCCTCAGCAGCAGGCCGCACAAGGAGAAGTGCCCGGCCTGGCCGGCGCTGGTGATCTCGCAGTTCCGGTTTACCTGGCTGATGATGGACTTGGGAGTCATGGCAGCAGTACTTGGTTGCGAAAATCAGCGTCTGTAATTGCGAGCATCCTCAAAGATCAGGACTACATCAAGTCCCCCTTTGAAAAAGGGGGATTTAGGGGGATTTCAATGGGTTATAAAATCCCCCCTAGCCCCCCTTTGGAAAAGGGGGGAATAAAAATGAGTCTCAAATAAGGCGCGAACTTCTGCAATTAATTACTAGTCGGATTAACCGGTTTAAAACCTGCCGTCACTCCAAAAGTGCCACAACGGGCCGAGCACTAAGATCATTTTTTAATCAGTTTGGCCAGCTTCCGGGCCAGATCCTTATCCAGACCCTGCAGGGCCTTGAATTCCTGGTTGACCGCGGTCAGGTCCCCGGTCCGGGCATAATAGAGACAAAGGGAGTAACGGGCCTGGGGGTCTTGGGGCGCCAGGCGCACCGCCTCTTTCAGTGCCTGGCCGGCCTGGTCCAGGCGGCCCAGATTGAAGTAGGCCAGGCCCAACTGCAGGTGGCCCCTGGAATAGTCCGGCTGCAGGCGCACGGCCTCGGCAAACTCAGCCCGGGCTTCCTGGTCCCGTTTTAACTTGCCGTAGGCCAGGCCCAGGTTATAGTGGGCTTCCGCGTCTTCGGGGTGGCGGCGCACCGCTTCCTTGAAGGCGTTCCGGGCTTCGCCCCAGCGCCCCTGCCGGGCGTAGGCCACCCCCAGGTTCTCGTGGGCCTTACCCCACTGGGGCTGCAGGCGGACGGCCTCCTGCAGGGCCTGGGTGGCCTCGGCATAGCGGTCAAGTTGAGCATAGGCCAGGCCCATCTGGTGGTACGCCTGGGGGTAAGCCGGCTCCAGGCGGATGGCCTTCCGGTAGGCCTGGATGGCCTCTTCATAGTTGCCGGTTTTTTCCAGCCGGGCCCCCTGCTCAAAATGCTGGCGGGCCCGGGGGGATATGGTTTCTTCCTGCTCCTCGTACCGGTCCTGCTGGGCCAGAGCCGGGGAGGCCAAAAGCAACAGCAGCAGCATCAGAGAGAAAACTTTTAGAGAGCCTAATTTGCGGTCCATTGCGAGGGTTGCCCTGGGATTATTTTGGTCTAGAGCATATCATGGTCTGGGAAAAAAACCGAGGCCCCGGTCAAGGTGCTGCTGGCGCCGGCCAGCGCGGCGCTAGGGCTTGGCGCCGCCCCCGGCGGCCTAAGATTGGTCCCCGCCTTCAGGAGTCTTTCTTT
>DASWLF010000403.1:0-1944 GCA_036396255.1 Desulfobaccales bacterium | reverse complement strand
AGATATAGGGCGGCCTGTGGCCGCCAAAATTCGGCTTATCGGCTGAAAGTATGGATTATATTACTCGGAGCATAAAAGGGGTTACATTCTGACCCGTAGGGGCACGGCGTGCCGTGCCCTTGTGCTCATTTGGATGTAAATTATTTTCCGCTCCGAGTAATAATTCATAGGTTGATACTGCCTGCCATTAATATTGGCGAGCATTTTAGATTTCATTAGGAGCAGCGGCGTGCATGGCACGCCCTATAAGTCTTGCATTCTATTAAGGTCTATTTGTTAGGTTTGTTCCAGGGGCACGGCACGCCGGGCCCCTTTTTTGTTGCGGCCCTGGACGCCGCGGTGGCGCCGGGCGGCGCCGCAAAATTGCCCTTAAATTGAGTTGTGATAGAGGTGGATAGTATCGTAAGATAAATATGATAAAATAAAGGTGTTTGGGGTGCTTATGCTGTTTTCGCGGATGCTCGTGCCCACCTTGAAAGAGACCCCGGCGGAAGCCGAAGCCGTGTCCCACCGGCTGCTGCTGCGGGCCGGGATGATTCGCAAGGTGGCCTCCGGAATCTATAACTATCTCCCTCTGGGCCTGAAAGTATTGCGCAAGGTGGAGAACATCGTGCGCGCCGAGATGGACCGGGCCGGGGCTCTGGAAGTGCTGCTCCCCGCGGTGCAGCCCGCGGAGCTGTGGCAGGAGTCGGGCCGCTGGGGGATTTACGGCAAGGAACTGCTGCGGTTCATGGACCGCCACGAACGGGACTACTGCTTCGGTCCCACCCACGAAGAAGTGATTACCGACCTGGTGCGCCGGGAGGTGCAGTCTTACCGGCAGCTGCCCCTCAACCTCTACCAGATCCAGGTGAAGTTCCGGGACGAAATCCGGCCCCGCTTCGGGCTGATCCGCTCCCGGGAGTTCATCATGAAGGACGCTTACAGCTTCGACACGGACGAAGCCGGGGCGGAAGCCTGTTATCAGCGCATGTACGAGGCCTACAACCGCATCTTCAGGCGCTGCGGCCTCAACTTCAAGGTGGTGGAGGCGGACACCGGCCCCATCGGGGGCAGCTTTTCCCATGAATTCATGGTGCTGGCGGACACCGGCGAGGACCTGCTGGCGTCGTGTCAGAGTTGCGACTACGCCGCCAACCTGGAGAAGGCGGAAATCCCCCTGGATTTGAGCGAACCCGGGCTGCCGCTGGGGCAGAAGCCGGCGCCGGTGTCCACTCCCAACGTGCGCACCGTGGAGGAGTTGGCCGCTTTTTTGAGGGTGAGTCCCGCCGACATCGTCAAGACCCTGATCTACGAGACGGAAAAAGGGCCGGTGGCGGTGCTCATCCGGGGCGACCACGAAGTCAATGAAGTGAAGGTGAGAAATCTCCTGGGGGTGACGGACCTCATGCTGGCAGGTCTCATCCGGGTCCAGGAGCTCACCGGCGCCGAAGTGGGCTTCGCCGGCCCCCTGAATCTTACGCTCCCCATCTATGCCGACCAGGCCGTGGCCCGGATGAACGCCGCGGTCACCGGGGCCAACCGGGATAATTACCATCTCACCAAGGTCCACCCGAGCCGGGATCTCGAGATCACCCAGGTGGCGGACTTGAGGACGGTGACGGACCGGGACCCCTGTCCCCGGTGCGGCGGGGCGCTCACCATCTTGCGGGGCATCGAAGTGGGCCATATCTTCAAGCTGGGCCTCAAGTATTCCAGGGCCCTTTCGGCCACCTTCCTGGATCAGGAGGGGGCCGAACAATATATCTTTATGGGTTGTTACGGCATTGGGGTGAGCCGCATCATGGCCGCGGCCATCGAACAGGGCCACGACGAGAACGGCATCATCTTTCCCATGGCCCTGGCCCCGGTGCAGGTGGGCCTCATCCCCATTTCGGTGAACGATGGGGCCATCATGAGCTGCGTGGAGAAGCTGCACGCCGACCTGGAGGCCGAAGGGATCGA
>DASWLF010000402.1:0-3052 GCA_036396255.1 Desulfobaccales bacterium | reverse complement strand
TGTACTTTTATCGGGGTTTTTCTTCTTTAAAAATACCACCTTAATTATGAAGCATCGCATTAGAAGCTATTGCAAAACCCCGAATACACCTTAATATGTCATTCTGAGCGAAGCGAAGAATCTCCTATTTTTAATAACTTGAGATCCTTCACTGCGTTCAGGATGACAGAAAAAATGAGTTTTGCAATGGCTTCTAGTTGCCAATCTTATAACTTCTCACCCCCACAACCCGTAAGGGATGGCCACCAGGATCAGGCTCAGGAGCCGCACCCCCTGGCTCAGCAGCAGGAATTCCGTCCCCAGCTTGGGAGAAAAGATGCCCATGTGGGACGGCAGTTGATGGCGCAGGGCCCGCACCGGCGTGGCCACGATGTTACCCAGGACCAGGGCCAGCACCGTCTGCTCCACCGTCAGGGCTCCGGCCTCCAGTAAGGCCCCGGCCGCGGCCATGCCGGAGGTGAATTCCGCCGCCACGCTGAAGATCACCACGCTGGCCGCCTCCACCGGCAGGAAGCTCAGCGCCACGTGCGCCGCGGCCGCCTCCCGCAGCCACCGGAACAGGCCCCAATCATTGACCACGAAAATCAGAAGGTAGATGGGCAGGGTATAAAACACCACCCGGGTGAACCGCCGGCTGAACTTGGCCCAGATTTCCCGGAATAAGTTTTCCTGGCGGGAAGGCGCCGACACCGCCAGGGAACCGGCGCCGCCGGTCGCGGCCGGCAGCCGCCAGCGGCCGTAAGCCAGCAGGGCCACACTGCGGAGCAAAGCCGCCGCCAGGGTGAGGCCCAGGTAAATGAGGCCGGCCTGCTTGGTCAGCGGCAAAATAATGAAAAAAGTGGTGGGCAGGTGCAGCAGGTAGGTGGGCAGGCCGCCGTTGACCAGATAGGTCACCGCCATCTCCCGGCGGCTGATTTTGCCTTCCTGGTAAAAGGTCATGAGCATGGTGTTGGCCATGATGCCGGAGAAAAAGGCCGCGGTGAAGCTGGCGCCGCTTTCGGCCTTGAGATGGCCCCAGCGCAGCACCGGGGCGGCCCAGCCCCCCAGCCTGGCGGCCCAGCCCAGGGACTCGATGGCCTGGCCCAGGAGCAGCCCCACCCCCAGGTAGACCAGCAGGCGCAAGAGGGGCGACGCCAGGTGCTGGTAGAGCTTGCGGTCCGGGAGCTGATGGGACGGACCCCACGGCCCCAGCCAGGCCGCGGCCAGGACCAGCCCCAGGACCAGGAGGAGCACCCAGCGCCACCGGCTTCCCTGGGTCTTGGGCCGCGCCATTTAATACCCCTTGCCCTTCTTTTTGATGATGATCATGGAGAGGTAGGGCAGGGGACGCCCTTTCAGGGACCGCAGGTCGTCCACCACCGTCTCCCCCTCCAGGCCGCAACGGCTGATGCAGGTGGCCCGGTCCAGAAGGTTAAGCTCCTCCAGGGCCCGGTAGATATCGTCGAAATGGCGGTAGGTCTTGAGCATCACGATATTATCGGTCTTGTCCAGGACCTCCCGCAGGCGAGCGGCCCCCATGGCCCCGGAGACCACAAAGAACGACTCTTCGCCTTCGGTCAGCGGGATGTGGGTCAGGGCAGCGGCCGCGGCATAAGAGGTGATGCCGGGAATGGTGATGATACGGATCGAGGGGTTAAGCCTCTTCATGGTCTTCAGCAGGTAGCCGAAGGTGGAGTAGGTCAGGGGGTCGCCCAGGGTGACGAAGGCGGCGTCCGCCCCGGCGCCGAGCACCTCCAGGACCCGCCGGGCGTTGCTCTCCCAGGCTGCCTGCAGAGCCTGGGGGTCCCTGGTCATGGGGAAAGGCAGGTGCTCGAGGCCGGCCCCGTTCAGATGCGACCGGACGATATTCAGGGCCAGGCTGTAGTTGTTCTTGGTGGAGCAGGAAGCAAAGATGTGATCCACCCGTTCCAGCACCTTCAAGGCCTTCAGGGTGATCAATTCCGGGTCTCCCGGTCCCACGCCGATCCCGTAAAGGGTCCCGGTTGTCGGGGTCATGACGGCATCTCCTCCAGGGCCATGATAGCCAGGGCGTTAATCACGCTGGCCGCCGCCGCGGAGCCTCCCTTGGGCCCCAGGGCGGTGATATAGGGGATGGGCTGCCGGGCCAGCAATTCCTTGGACTCCGCGGCGTTGACAAAACCCACCGGCATCCCCACCACCAGGGCCGGGGCCGCGGCGCCGGCTTCCAGGAGCTCCAGCAGGCGCAGCAGGGCGGTGGGGGCGTTGCCGATGGCCACGATGCCGTCGGCAAGAAGCGGCAGGGCCTTCTCCATGGCCGCGGCGGCGCGGGTGGTGCCCTGGCGCCGCGCCGCTTCGGCCACCTCCGGGTCGGCCATCAGGCAGAAGGCTTCCACTCCCAGGCGCTGCAGGCGGCCGGTGGCAATGCCCGACAGCAGCATGCGGGTGTCGGTGCCCACGGGGCGGCCCTGGCGCAGGGCCTGGACGCCGGCGGCGATGGCCCGGGGATGGACCCGCACCGTCTCCAGGTAATCCAGGTCCGCGGTGGTGTGGATCAGGCGCCGGACCACGAACCAGACTTCCGGCGGCAAGCTGTGGGAACCCGCCCGGGCCTCGATGCGCCGGAAGCTTTCGGCCTCGATCTCCTGGGGCAGGCGCGGTTGCCAGGTCATTTATTTCTCCTTATAGGCCCGACAGCATGCCACCAAATGCCGGGCCACTTCCGGGTTGCTGCCGAAATGGAGATGCACGTAGCTGGCCAGGACATTTTTGGAGCCATAACCCTCGGTCGCGGGCTCACCCCCCTGCCGATTGGTGATGCGATAGAGGCGGTGGAGGTCCGGCGGCTCCTCCACGATCTCCGAGTAGTGGAACTCATGGCCCCGGGCCCTGGTGCCGGGCGGCCCCAGAAGGCTGGCGGCCGCCAGGGTGATTTCCCGGTAGCCCAGGGCCTTGAGCCGCGGCAGCATCCTGACCTTCAGCGGCAGCACCCCGGCCATGGGGTGGCGGATGCCCTCCAGGTCGGTGAGCTCCCGGGAGAGGTACATGAGGCCGCCGCACTCCGCATAAACGGGCAGGCCCGCCGCGGCCCGCT
>DASWLF010000401.1:0-5638 GCA_036396255.1 Desulfobaccales bacterium | reverse complement strand
GACCTGGCGGCCTTGGGCGGCGGACGTCCGGCCCTGGCCTTTCTGGTGGCCCAAGGGTTCAATGTTATCTGGACCCTGATCCTGGCCTATCTTCTCTTCGGCGGGTTGCTCTTTCCCGCCCCGGTGTTTTAACCGCCATTTCCAGGTCATAACTTCGGGGGCCGGGAGATCATAGGATCTTCCGGCCCCCATCTTTTTGCAAGCGGTGCGGGCTATCCTGTTTGCCTGGGGGAGGATGTCTGTGGCACTATGCCCCTGGTTTGTTGTTCTGCCAGCTTTTTCCATCGTGGCGGGAAAAAAATCGGGCCCGGCGGCTTGCAGATGCCGGGCCTGAAATAATGCCTGATGACGATGGTGGAAAGTCGCTTCTTATCTTAATCCCGGCGCACCAACTGCCGGGGGCCGCTGGCCCCGGCCGGACGCCAGTCCTTGGGGGCGGCATAGCTGGTCAGGCGGTGGAGTTCGCCCAACTGCTGCAGGCGGTCATAAATCAGCTGCCAGATGCAGGGGACGTCGCACTTGAGCGTCATGGAGACTTCGCACTTGCCGCCCTGGGAGCCGCCGCAAGGCCCGTTGAGCAACTGCTTGGCGCAGCGGGTCACGGGGCACAGGCCGCCAGTGACGCCCAGCAGGCAATCGCCGCACCCCTGGCAGCGCTCCTGCCAGAGGCCGGTTCCCGAGGTCTCGCCGATGAACATGGTGTTGAGGCCCGGGTACACCGCCTTTGCCGGCAGGCGTTCCGCCAGGCTCTGGATGCCGGCGCCACAGGCGATGGAGACCACCGCCTCGGCCTCCCCGGCCTTATCAATGACATCCAGCAGGAATTCGTGGATGCACTGCCGGTCCACGCTCACTTCCAGGACTTCCACCTCCTTGCCTTCCAGGCGGAAGGACATATCCAGGGCCGCGGCCAGCTCCGCCACCTGCTTGCGTCCGCCGCTCAGACATTCCGCGGTGCAGGTGTCGCAGCCGGCCACTAGAATCTTGCCATATGGACGCACCATCTCCTTGATTTCGGAGAGGGGTTTTCTTTCTCCCACAACCATAAGTTCCGTCCTCTAGAAAATTTTTCCGGAAGATGCCCGCACCCCCCGGCCTCCAATAACTCTGGCTAAGTATCGATTTTATATAAAATTAATATAAATGATTTTGCTGCCGGCCGCAACCACCTGGCGGGGTTTTTGCCGGTGCCCTGGGCCGGACTCAAACCGGCCCGGGGCGAACCCCGGGGGATTTTCAGTGCAAGGCATCAATGACAGGCAATAATTACCGCAGATGCTACTCGTTATTCCTGATCAACAACTTACAAGAATATCCTGCCTCCCCGGGGGATTGAGCACCACCTCGATGCCCGCGGCTTGCAGTTCTTCAAAGGCCTTGGGACCGCGACAACCAGGCAAGACTACCTGAATTCTTCTTGAGGCCAAGGAATTGGCCGTTATCGCCCCGACCAACCAGGGAGGCAGAAAGGTTCCCAAGTTTATCAAGAGCTTCTAATATTTTCCCTTCCTCTAATTTTAGTGCAAAAAATAATCGTCTAAAAATGGACCCGAAAAACCGGGACCCATTCTTATAAAATGGACCGGAAATGGCTGCTTTTAAAAAAAGCCCCTAAGATGCCATGATCAAGTTTGGCAAAGCGCAAAGGGCTCCATGAACTTGTGAATACTGGCCTTATTTTTTGGGGAGAATCAGGAAAAAGGAAAGTATATTAATTATTTTCTTGACAAAAATTCCAATATTCTATTATGAATTAAATACGACCCTTATTGTCCAATTCCACTACAAATTATTCTCACCACATTCAGTCAAGCTTTCCGCGGTTACAAAGGGAGCAGCCATGGCCCAGCAAAACGCCAGATTTTTCTTTAGAATCTTTGACAGCATCACCGACCCGCTGGTCATTTATGATCGCAATTATCGCATCAACCTGGCGAATCAAACCATAGTGAATCTCTATCAACTCTCGCCCCAAGACGTTATTGGCAGATATTGCTACGACGTCTTTCACCAGCGCACCTCGGTATGCGAGAAATGCCATGTTCGGGAAGTCTTTCAGACGGGGGAGACCCGCCGGCGGGACATGATCGTTTCCCTGCCCGATAAGCGGGAGCGGCACTTCCAGGTGTACTGCTATCCCGTGCGGGATTCCCAGGGCAAGATTATTCAGGCCATCGAGCATGGCCGTGACGTCACGGAGCCCAAAAGCCTGGAACACCAGCTCCGGGTCTCGGAAGAACGGTACCGCACCCTGGTGGAACATGCCCGGGAAGGGATTTTCATGGCGGAGGGGCCGGCCCGGGTGACCTTTGCCAACCGGTGTATGGGGGAAATGTTGGGGCTCACTCCGGAAGAACTCCTGGGGCGGTCCATGTTCGAGTTTATGAATGAGGAGGGCGCGGCCGTGGCCCGGGCCCAGTTGAAGCAGCGCCGCAAAGGGGTGTCCAGTGTATATGAGTTAACCCTCAAGCGGCAGGACGGCTCTGATCTGGTGGGCCTGATTTCCGCCGCCCCCTTAAAGGTCAACGGCACCTATCTGGGTTCCATGGGCATCATTACCGACATCACGCGGCACAAACAGATGGAGGCGGAACTCAGGTCGGCCAAGGAATTCAATGAAAAGATCATCAACGGGATTACCGAGCACCTTACCGTGGTTGATCCCCGGACCTACCAGATCGTCCAGGCCAACGATTCATTTCTGGCCCGGGTGGGCCTGGATACCGCCTCAGTACTGGGGCAACCGTGTTTTAAGATTTTACTGGGGAGAGAGCGCCCCTGCCATGAGGATGGCACCCCGTGTCCGGTGCAGGAGACGCTGCGGACTAAACAGGTGGGAGTAAGGGAAAAAGTGTATCCGGATGCCCGGGGACGGGAGCGGATACTTCAGGTGGGCACCTATCCGCTCTTCGACAGCCAATCGGAGGTTAACCTGGTCATTCGCCTGGAGACGGATGTCACCGACAAGCGCCAGACCGAAGAGGCCCTGGTCTTCCGTTCCC
This sequence comes from Desulfobaccales bacterium, assembly GCA_036396255.1. Classification (GTDB taxonomy): domain Bacteria; phylum Desulfobacterota; class Desulfobaccia; order Desulfobaccales; family 0-14-0-80-60-11; genus DASWLF01. The sequence continues at coordinate 2,636 of DASWLF010000401.1, read as the reverse complement.
GGGAACTGCTGCGGACGCAACATCAATTGGAGACCCTCTTTGAGATTTCCCGTCAGGTTAGTTCCAAGAATTCCCTGGCAGAACTGATGGATTTGCTGCAAAACCTCACCCAGGAGATCTTTCCCGAATCCGACTCCCTCTTCCTCATCCTGGATGCCAGCCGCGATCAATTTCTGCCGCTGGCGGAATGTTCAGCCGCAGTGGCCGAACCGGTGGGAGGCTTCCTCTTCCGACTGGAGCACTTAGGAGCGCTGGGGGAATTTACCCAGTACCTGCGGGAGGCCAGGGAGCCGCACGTCGTTACCATGGAAGAGCGCCACAAACTTCCGGCTTTTCTGCATGGCATTTTAGGGCTCTATCCCAGCTGGTTCGGTCTCCCCATCTTTGTCCAGCAGGAATGCATCGGCTATTTCTTCCTGGGTTCCCCCACTTACCGGGAGTATGGGCGAGAAGATCTCCACTTTATCCAGGCCCTCTTTGCCCAGATTGCAGGATATATCCGGCACCTGGTTATTCACGAAGTCAAGGTGGGTCAGTCTCGCCAGCAGGAGACCGAAAAGACCTGCCTGGGCGAGATTATCGGCAAGAGCAAGAAGATGCAGGAGATCTACGAGTTAATCGATCTGATCTCCAAGTCCGACGCCACGGTGCTCATCACCGGCGAGAACGGCACCGGCAAGGAATTGGTGGCCAAGGCGATCCATCAGCAGAGCCACCGCCACCGGGGCCCTTTTATCGTGGCCAACTGCTCGGCCTATTCCCCCACCCTGCTGGAAAGCGAACTGTTCGGGCACGAACGGGGCGCCTTCACCGGGGCCATCCGCCAGAAAAAGGGCCGCATCGAACGGTCCTCTGGCGGCACGCTGTTTCTCGATGAAATCGGGGACATTTCCCCGGCCACCCAGGTCCTCCTGCTGCGGTTCCTGCAGGACCATTGTTTCGAACGGGTGGGGGGCGAGAAGCTCATCGAGGCGGATGTCCGGGTCCTGGCCGCCACCAACCGGGAGCTGCGGCGCCGGGTGGAAACGGGCCAGTTCCGGGACGATCTCTATTATCGCCTGAATGTGATCTCCATTCACCTGCCCCTGCTGCGCGAGCGCAAAGAAGACATTCCCTTGCTGGCGGTCCATTTCTTAAAGAAATACAATCTGAAAGAGGGCAAACACGTGGTCAACTTTGGGGCTGATGCCATGGAGGCGCTCCTGGAATGCGATTGGCCGGGTAATGTCCGGCAGTTGGAAAATGCGGTCAGCCATGCCCTCATCCTGGCCCAGGGAGATGTGATCCGGAGGAGGCATCTGCCCCGCTTTCTCCGGGAATCTGCGGCCACCTCGGTTACCACTTCCCTGGCGGAAAGCGAACGCCACCTCATCTTGCGGGTGCTCCAGGAATCCAATTGGAACAAACATGATGCCGCCCGGCGCCTCCAAGTGAGCCGCAGTACGCTCTATAGCAAGATTCGAAGGCATGGCCTGGAGAACATTTTGAAAGGGTCTTTTTCTATACATACTTAAATAATCAGGAAAATCAATGAATTAACTAAATCAAGGTCCGATTTAATACATTTTTAAAAAATGCTTTAACTTATTTAAAGCGGCAAGCCCTGGGTCTTGCTGCTTTTTTCATGTTGGCAAGGTTCTTGTATATCATTTATTGGGGCCACATCGTTTTTTCCCGGCTCTCCAACGAGCCACCATAGAGCAATTTCGGTAGTATCCATTATCACCCAGATTGCCAAGCGGAAAGGAGGTGACAGTACCAAGGCGAGACTGCCTCCGGAAGAGGCGTCTGTACCCGCTCCTTGGATGGATCAACGGGGTGCGGAATTGTGCGCGCCCTCAGGCCAGTGAGCGGCCTGGGCCATGCGTAGCATGCGTAGGGAGTTTGTTAATTAAGGAGGATCTTCTTGTTCAAGCGGTTCAAATCGTGGTTTAAGTCTTCTGAGACGAGTACTCCTATGACGCCAGATATGGGAGGTCAAAAAATGGCGAAAGAAAAACGCGACATCGAAATCAACAGTCGGGCCGATACCATGCCCCTGATGGGGCCCGACGTCCGGCCCTGGCCGGTAACCCCGGCGCCGACGCCCGAATGGGTGATGCAGAACATCTATGCCAAGCGCAAGGCGGAGGAGTTCGGCAAATTCCTGGAAGACAACCTGCACTTAAAATTTGCCTTTGATAAACCGGAGGCCCTGCAAGGTTTCAAGGTGATCGACAACAGCATCTGGCGGCTCAGCAGCATGTTTGCCGCCAGCCTGCTTTCCGAGCAGGGCGCCGAACTGGTCAAGATCGAGCCGCCCACGGGCGATCCCCTGCGGCAGCTCACCCCCTTCGGCCGGGAAGAGTACATGCTGGCGGATAACGTCACCGGCACCCCCTGCGGCCTGGATTTCCTCCACGAGCTCAGAAACGCCAAAGCCGTCACCCTGAACCTGGAGACCGAGGAAGGCCGGGAAATCTACAAGAAGATGGCCACGGTGGTGGACATCATCATCGAGGGCTGGCCCCCGGGCTACATGGACTCCTTAGGGATCGGCTACCGGCAGTTGTCCAAGCTCAACCCCCGGCTGATTTACTGCTGGGTGGGGGAGCGGGGCCAATGGGGTCCCAACAAGGATGAACTTTCCAAACATG
>DASWLF010000400.1:0-2052 GCA_036396255.1 Desulfobaccales bacterium | reverse complement strand
TCACCTGGGGGGCCAGGGCCAGGACCCCGGCCACCGCCAGGCGCTGGCGCTGGCCCTTGGTGAGAGAAAAGGGGTCGTCCGCGGCCCGGTTAAGTAAGTGCACCCGGGCCAGGGCGGTGGCCACCCGGTCCTGGACTTCCTGGGGAGCAAGGCCCAGGAGCCGGGGCCCAAAGGCCACTTCCTCCCAGACCTGCTCCGCGAAGAGCTGGTAATCGGGGTTCTGAAACACGAACCCCACCCGCAGGGCCTGGTCCGGGACGCCCAGCCGGACCTCCCCGGCCTGGGGCTTCAGCAAACCCCTGAGGAGCTTCAGCACCGTGGTTTTGCCGCTGCCGTTGGGCCCCAGGATGGCGGTGAGCTCTCCTTCCCGGAACCCCAGAGAAAAATCCCGCAACACCGGCGGCGACTCCGGGTAGGCGAAGGTCACTTCCCGCAGAGCCAGGATTTCTGCAGCCGCGGGGGAAGGCGCCCCTAAGGCCGGCGGCAATGGGCCCGCGGCCCTTGGGGCCAAGTCCTCAGATTGCCCACCCCACCCCAGCCCGGTGGCCTGGGCCACGGCCTCCTCCAGGGTCAGGGGCAAGGTCTCCTGGCCCAGGTCGTGGAACAGGGCGGGGAACTCCGGGGGCCTGAGCCCCAGCTCTCGAAACACGGAAACCTTCTTTAGCACCAGCTCCGGCGGGCCATCGGCCGCCACCCGGCCGCCGGCCAGCAGCATCAGCCGGGAGCAGTGCCGGGCCAGGCGCAGGTCCGCCCCCAGCAGCAGCAGGGTGAGGCCCTGGATGCGGCTGAGCCGGCCCAGGGCGGCCAGCAGTTCTTCCACCCGCCGGGGGTCCAGGTCCGAGGTGGGCTCATCCAGGATCAGGAGCCGGGGCGACAGGGCCAGGACCGCGGCCAGGGCCAGGAGCTGCTTCTGGCCCCCGGACAGGGTGGCCGGGTCCCGGGGGTCAAACCCATCCAGCCCCGCCAGGGCCAGGGACTCCCGGACCCGGCGCTGCAGCTCCTCCCGGGGCAGTTCCAGGTTCTCCGGGCCGAAGGCCACTTCCTGGTCCACCCGGGTTGAGAAGAGTTGAGCCTCGAAATCCTGAAACAGGGTGCCCACCCGGGAGGCCAGCTGCCGGGGCCTGAGGCTGAGGGTGCTGGCGCCGGCCACCTCCAGGCGGCCCCGAAATTCGCCTTTGATCATCCGGGGAATGAGGCCCTGGAGGCACAGGGCCAGGGTGGATTTGCCGGCTTCGCTGGGACCCAGCACCGCCACCCGCTCGCCGGCCCCGATCTCCAGATTGAGCCCCTGGAAAACCGGCCGCGCCGCCTTTTTATAGCGGAAGTAAAGGTCGGTGATTTTGACTATGGCTTCACTCCCAAAAACCTGGCAGCCGCAGATGCTGGGTTAAAGCCCGCCCCTGCCCAGGAGATGTCCGGCAGGAAATTTCCCCGGTTTAGCGAAACTGAAAAGAATAAAAGGTAGCCGCAGGCTTTACCGTGAAAGTCCGGGTGTAGGGGCGGGTTTAAAACCCGCCCCTACAGCGGCTTTCATTGTTGGGGGTGGCCCAAATCGGGTCATGGTCGTTTACCCTGCGCCGGCAAAGGCGAAACGCCGGTGCCACCAAAGATTGCTTTAAAGGAAATAACTTATGGACCTCGAAGCGTTTGGTTTCATGTCACCCTTGAATGGCGGGCAGTGCCCGCCCTACGAAACTCTGTAGGGTGGGCACGGCCCACCAGTGCGCTATCATCGAATCACAGCAAAAAGCAGCCGAGCAACAGCATGGCCAGAAAGGGGAGCAGCGCCACGGTGAGGGAGGGCAGGCCGGGCCAGGCGATGAGCCCAAAGGCCAGGGCCAGGCCTCCCAGGAAGCCGCCGCCGGCCCCCAGCCAGGCCAGGGCCAGCCCCAGGCCCGGCGCCGCCCCGGCGGGGCGGTCCTCCGGGTCCATCTGCTCGGTCCAGTAAAGGTCCCAGCAGCTCACCCGGGGCGTAAGCAAGCGCAGGAGAAAAGGCGCCAGGATCAGGGCCACCACCGCGTTGTTGACAAATACCGCCATCGCGATGATGCT
>DASWLF010000399.1:0-1794 GCA_036396255.1 Desulfobaccales bacterium | reverse complement strand
ATACCCGCGTAATATTTTACACCAATTGCCTCCCTCCCCGGGACCTGTCCACCTGGGGGGGCGACGATTTTGTGATAAAATCCTCCGACCTGGATGCCCTGAAGGAGGTGGTGCGCCGCCTGTTGCCCTCCCGGGGAACCTCCTGATCCGGTGGCGACGACCCGGGTCCGTTCGGATTAATTCATATCAGATGACTGCGTCGGATCTCCGGTTCCCAGCCGCCGCTTCCCAGAAGCCGTGGTCGGTGAAAGGAGGTCCTTTATTTTGTTTCGGTGCTGCCGTCGGTTTTTCGGATGGCAACGAAGTTAGGCCAGGGGCCCTTTACCGCGGAGGTTGTTGTGGCTATCATGGAAATCAGCGTGGTGCCGCTGGGTCTGGGTAAGCCCAGCGTGGGAGACTACATCGCCCAGGTGGTGGAATACCTGCAAAAAGAGAGCATTCCCCATGAGCTCACGGACATGGGCACCCTGATTCACGGCCACGCCGCCCGGCTGCTCAAGGTGGCCCAGGTGCTGCACGAGCTGCCCTTTGACCAGGGGGTGCAGCGGGTCATGACCCACATAACCATTGACGACCGCCGGGATAAAGAGGTAATTTTGGGAGATAAAGTTAAATCGGTGAAAGCGCGTCTCAAGTAAGCCCTATGCCCAACGACAAAAAGGATTATTACCGGATATTGGGGGTGTCCCGGAACTCCGGCATCGACGAAATCAAGAAATCCTACCGCCAGATCGCTTTAAAGTACCATCCGGACCGCAACCCGGGCAACAAGGAGGCGGAAGAGCGGTTCAAGGAAGCGGCCGAGGCCTACGAAGTCCTGCACGACCCGGAGAAGCGCCGTCTCTACGACCTCTATGGACACGAGGGGCTGTCCGCCACCGGGTTCACCGGTTTTCGGGATTTCTCCGACATTTTCCGTTCCTTCAGCGACATCTTTGAGGACGTCTTCGGCTTCGGCGGCTTCGGGGGCTTTGGCGGTGCGGGCGGCCCCCACCCCCAGCAGGGCAGCGACCTGCGCTACGACCTGACCCTGGACTTTCTGGACGCCGCCCTGGGCACCGAGGTGACGGTGGAGGTGCCCCGGGTGGTGAACTGCCACAGCTGCGGCGGCACCGGGGCCAAGCCCGGGACCAGGAGAATTCCCTGCCCCCAGTGCGGCGGCCGGGGAGTGGTGTCCCGGAGCCACGGCATTTTCCAGATCACCACCACCTGTCCCCGCTGCCAGGGTATGAAGGAGTTCTTCGCCGAATCCTGCCCCGCCTGCAACGGTGAGGGGCGGGTCCGGGAGAAGAAAAAGCTCAAGGTGAAGATCCCCTGCGGCATGGACAGCGGCACCCACCTGGTCATGGCGGGGGAGGGCAACGGCGGCGCCTACGGCGGCCCCCCCGGGGACCTGTACATCGTTCTCAACGTCAGGCCCCACGAGCTCTTCCGCCGGGAAGGCTACGACCTGCACCTGAAGGCGCCCATGTCCTTCGTCCAGGCGGCCCTGGGAACCCGCCTCACCATCCCCACCCTGAAAGAGCCCCAGGAGCTGGTCATCCCGCCCGGCACCCAGCCCGGGGAGGTCATCCGGCTGAAGGGTCAGGGGGTGCCGTATCCCAAAGGCAACCGCCGGGGCGATTTGCTGGTGGAGGTGAATGTGGCCATCCCTCGCAGCCTCAGCCCCCGGCAGCAGCACCTGCTCAAGGAGCTGGCCAAGGAGGAGCCCGAATTCCACCCCCAGGCCGCCGGCCACCCGGAAGAGGAAGGTCTCCTCAAAAAGCTCTGGCACAGCGTCAAGGACCACATCCA
>DASWLF010000398.1:0-1834 GCA_036396255.1 Desulfobaccales bacterium | reverse complement strand
CTGGGCCTGACGGGCAAGATCCTGGCCACCGACAGCCGGGACGGGCGGTTGGAAGTCCAGGTCCGCAAGGTGAAGATCCGGGTCCACCCCCAGGAATTGACCCCCGGGGGGGCGGAAGGCGGCGGGGCGGCTCCGTTGGGCGGCGCCCCGGTCTACCACCGGCCGCCGGAGCAGCTCCCCACCCTGAACGTGGTGGGCTTGAGGGTGGATGAGGCCCTGCCCCTGGTGGACCGCCTCCTGGACCAGGCCCTGCTCCAGGGTGCCGAGAAGGTGGACATCATTCACGGGGTGGGCACCGGCGCCCTCAAACGGGCGGTCTGGGACCACCTGAAGCACCATCAGGCGGTGAAAGACCTCCACGCCGACGCCAACCCCGGAGTCACGGTGGTGGATTTGAAAGAGTAGGGCGGAAAGGGGAAAATCATGTAGGGTGCGCTCTGCGCACCAAAGAGCACAGGCTGGAAAGCCTGTGCCACCAATACAAATTTAGGTGTAGGGTGGGCACGGCCCACCATTAAGGTGGCGGGCGCGGAGGCCCGCCCCACCATAAAAATCCCAGTAAGGCTAAGAAGTTTCAGCGGTTCGGGTTTAAGAAAGTCGCAATGTTGCCGAATTTTATTAAGAGGACAGGAAACCCAAACACAGGCTGGAAGCCTGTGCCACCATTAAAAAAAGAACTAAAAACTAAAAACTAAAAACTCGAAACTCGAAACTCGAAACTAACTATGCCGTTCATCCCGGAAGACAAGCTCCTGGAGATCAAAGACGCCGCTTCCCTGGAGGAGGTAGTGGGTCAGTACGTCAAGCTCCAGGTCCGGGGCAAGAACCTGGTGGGGCTCTGCCCCTTCCACGCCGACACCACCCCGTCGTTCACGGTGGCGCCGGAAAAAGGCATTTTCCACTGCTTCGGGTGCGGCGCCGGCGGCAACATCTTTTCCTTCCTGATGCAGTACCACCGCCTGAGCTTTCCCGAGGCGGTGCAGGAACTGGCCCGGCGCTACGGCATCCCCATAACTTTCAAGGACCTGGGCCCCGAAGGGGGGCAGCAGGCCAAAAAGCGCACCATGGCCTACGAGATCAATCTGCTGGCCGAGGCCTTCTACCAGGCCACCCTGAACGGACCCGAGGGTAAGGCCGGCCGGGAGTACCTGGCCCAGCGGGGCCTTACCGAGGAAGTGATCCGGTCCTTCCGCCTGGGTTACGCCCCGGACGAGTGGGATTCTCTCCGGCGGCACCTCCAGGGCCGGGGCGTGACCCTGGAGATGGCCCAGGAAGTGGGCCTGCTGATGCCCCGGGACCGGGGGGGCTATTACGACCGCTTCCGGAACCGCATCATCTTCCCCATCTGCGACCGCCAGAGCCGGGTCATCGCCTTCGGCGGCCGCATCGTGGGCCAGGGGGAGCCCAAATATCTCAACTCGCCGGAGTCGGTCCTCTACTCCAAGGGCCGCACCCTCTACGGGTTGCCCCAGGCCGCCGAGGCTTTGCGGCAGTCGGGGGTGGCGCTGGTGGTGGAGGGCTATCTGGACCTCATCGCCCTCCAGGTCCAGGGCATCGCCAACGTCGTCGCCACCCTGGGGACGGCGCTCACCCGGGAGCAGGTGCGGCTCTTGAAGAGCCTGGCGTCCAAAGTGGTGCTGGTCTTCGACGGCGACGCCGCCGGGGCCCGGGCCATGAAGCGGGCCTTTCCGCTGTTCGCCCAGGAGTCCCTGGCGGTGCGGGCCCTGCCCTTGCCTGCGGGGATGGACCCGGACAGCTACGCCCAGGCCCACGGCGCCGACCTGTTCGGCGACGCCTGGGAGGCGGCCCAACCCTGGTTCGCTTACCTGATGGA
>DASWLF010000397.1:0-3212 GCA_036396255.1 Desulfobaccales bacterium | reverse complement strand
GAGCCCCAGCGGTGGCTGCCGGGATAGTAGATTTTCCGGTTTAGGTAGCCGGCCAGCACCGAGGCGGCGTCGTCTTCATCCCCGGCCAGCACCAGGCCGTCTAAATGGTTCTCTTTAATATAACGTGCCGTTTCCCGGCCCGCGGAAAGGGGATAACCCAAGTCCATGCCATAGGCCATGACCCCAGCCAGCAGGTGCACCGTCAGCAGGCCCACCACGAACCGGTCCTTATGCCTCCGGCAAAAATCAGTCAGCCTTTTAACCAGGGGCGCTTTTACCTCTTTAGAGGGAAGGGAAGCCGAGAGCCAGAGGCAGGCCAGGAACAGGATGAACAGGTGGCCATGGTGGCGGATGGAGCCGAAATATTTCGTATAGCTAAAAGTCAAGATTTCCAGGGTTCCGAAGACATACACGCCCAGCAGCAGCGGTTGCCGCAGCAACAGCAACACCGCGCAAGCCAGCAGGCCGAGGGATAAGAAAAATTGTGCGGGCTGATTGGATATGAGGTTGGTGCCCCAGAAGTGGTACTGGGGCGCCGGCATGGGAATGTAAGCCTCCCAGACAGTGGCCACGGCGTTCGTGAGGTGAGGCAGGTCAAGATCAAACTTCCAGCCCAGGGCCAGCCCGGAATCCGGGGGTGGCACCAGCTGCAGGATGGAGAGGCAGACGCCGGCCACCATTAGGGCCAGCCCGGCCAGGAGCTCCAAGGTGCCTGGCTCCGGGCCAAAGCTCTTATCGGTGAAGGCGGTCACCACCAGCGCCAACCCCAGGGCCAGGACCAGGAACAGGCCGTAAACGCTGGTTTGGGCCAGCAGGAACAGGATGCCGCAAAGCACCAGGAATTTTTTCCTCAAGGTTGAGGGGAAGACCGCGCAAAACAGAAAAAGCAACAAAAGGCCCGAAGCGTAATTCCGGCTGATGGCGGCGTATTCAAAGAAAGGAAAGTAGCCGAAAACGAAAAGAAATTTTTGCCAGTTGGTGAAGGGGGAGAATTTCAGAAAGACGTAAACCGTGGCGGTGGCCACCACCAGGTGCAACACCTGCATGGCCAGCGGCTGCGGGGTGAGGCGGCTGAGGCCGAACAGGCCCAGGTGCCAGAGCCCCGGGTGCCCTTCATACCTCAGATTGTTAAACAAGTCTCGAATGGTGGCACTGTCCCTGGCGATGAGCCAGGCCTGCCATTCGTCCTGCCACAGTTCGTGGCGCCCAATCAGGAGCAACCCCAGGGCAAAGAAGGTCAGGACCAAGGAGCGGGTGAGTCGGGGATGCATTTCAGCGGCAACCTGGCCTGGGTGGCGTTGCATAAAGGAATTAGCCCTCGCCCCCTGGGGGGATTACCGCCTTATTATAGTAAATTTCCGGACAAAAATAACCGGTTTGTCAGCTGAGGGGCGCGGCGGGAGGAGTAAAGGGGGCGGATTCCGCCGGTTCCAACTCCGTGAAGGCAAAGTGGCGCAGCTCCGGGTGGCGCAGCAGCACCGCCCCGGCGCAGGCGGCCGCCAGGAGGCTGCCGCCGGTGATGGCGGGCCCCGGCCCGGTGTAGTGGGCCGCCACCCCATAGAGCATGCTGCCCACCGGCGCAAAGCCCATGACGATGAGGCCGAACAGCGACATGAGGCGGCCCCGCAGGGCATCGGGCACGTTGAGCTGCATCAGGCTGTTGCCGGTGGAGAGCAGGGTCACCATGCCGAAGCCGGCCAGGAACATGCAGCCCAGGGCGGCGTAATAGTTGCGGCAGAGGCCCAGGGCCACCAATCCCGCCAGGAGGATTCCCAGGCCGCCCAGGAAGGAGGGCATGGGCGGCCGGCGCTGCAACCGCCGGGCCAGGGTCAGGCCGCCCAGGAAGGCGCCCAGGCCGCTTACCGCCATGAGGAGCCCGAAGCCCCGGGGGCCCACCCCCAGGACGTCCCGGGCCAGGATGGGGAGCAGCACATAGTAGGGCATGGCCAACACCGCCACCGCGGTCATAAGCAGGAGGATGAGGCGCAGTTCCCGGCGCGCCAGCAGATGGTCCAGCAGCTCCTTCCAGGCGCGCAGAAAAGGCTTCCAGGGAGCGGGTTGGACCGGGGGCAGCCGCATCAGGATGAGGGCCAGCAGGATCGCCACAAAGCTGGCGGCGTTCAGGAAAAAGCAGTTGGCCATGCTCACCGCGGCGATGATCACCCCGCCCACCGCCTGGCCCGCCACCCGGGTGGCGTTGAACAGGGTGGAGTTCAGGGCGATGGCGTTGGGGAGATCGGCCTTGCCCACCAGCTCCACGATGAAGGCCTGGCGGGCCGGAATGTCGAAGGCCATCACGGTCCCGGACAAAAAGACAATGAGACATAGGTCCCACACCTTGACTATCTCAAAGTGCACCAGCAGGCCCAGGGCCAGGGCCAGGAGCATGAGGGCGGCCTGGGTGAGGAACATGAGGCGCCACTTGCTGGTGTGGTCGGCCACCACCCCCCCCAGGAAGGAAAAGAGGAGCACCGGCAGGGTCTGTAAGGCCCCCACCAGGCCCAGATAAAAGGAGGAATTGGTGAGCACCAGCACCAGCCAGCCGAAGGCCACCGACTGCATCCAGGAGCCGGTAAGGGAGACCAACTGGCCGCCATAAAAGAGTCGGAAGTTGCGATGGCGCAGCGCCGCAAAGGTGGTAAAGCGCACGGGGTTCATCTTAACGGTCCGCGGCCGGGGTCTTAAGGCGCGGCGGCGAAGAGCGGGCCGCGGTGGCCACCTTGCGGTAGCGCGGCAACCCCCGGCGGCCGGCATCGCGGGCCGTCTCCGGGTCGGGGGTGGCCAGCACCAGGGTGGGGCGGCGTTCCTGGTTCAGGTGGGTGAGGATCTCCATAAGGTTCTCGCTGGCGGCCCGGTTCAAAAATGGGCCCTGGGGGCCCCGTCGCCTGCCGTCTCGGGAGGAAAAGCTACTTGAAAAAGGGGTGGGCAACTTGACCCGCCCCTGGGAAAGCCTGATCCGCATCCGGGCGAATTCTCGGGTCTGCAAAACTGCGACCGCCCTTAAAGCCCGGACCGACCTCCGAGGCAAGAGTTGGGCGTCCATACATATTTTAGGGAAAGACCGAGACTTCTGCAATGTTTTGCCTTGGGGGAAAAATTTAATCCTGGGGGGAAGCGACCGATAACAGTAGTAAGGATGACTGGCTATGAAAAAATTACGGGTTTCGCCCGATGAACGGGGGGCGGTGCTGCCCCTGACGGCCCTGATGATC
>DASWLF010000396.1:0-2177 GCA_036396255.1 Desulfobaccales bacterium | reverse complement strand
GCGGGTCTAATTAAGCAAGCAAGGGGTCCGAAATGAGCAAGCAGATTCCGGTGATCGACGCAGACGAATGCATCGCCTGCGGCAATTGCGAAGCGGTCTGTCCCGAGGTCTTCCGCCTCAACGAAGCCCTGGGGCATTCCGAAGTGATTAATCCCCACGGTGCTACGGCAGAGGCCATCCAACAGGCCATGGACCAGTGTCCGGCCCAGTGCATCCACTGGCATGAGGAAACGGATTGAGCCCCGGGCCAGGCCCCAAACATGCTTCCGTTGGTGTTATTTCCCCGCAAATGTGATAAATATTTAATGATAGACGGAACGATTAAAGCTGCGTTAACTGGAGTTGCCACGGCATGACCGCGACACGCAAACTGTTCGGAACCGATGGGGTGCGGGGGGTGGCCAACGTCTATCCCATGACCGCCGAGGTGGCCCTGCAGTTGGGGCGGGCCCTGGCCTACGTCATCAAGTACGGGCCGGGCCGCCACCGCATTGTGGTGGGCAAAGACACCCGCCTCTCCGGTTATCTCCTGGAATATGCCATTACCGCGGGCATCTGCTCCATGGGGGTGGATGTGCTGCTGCTGGGGCCGCTGCCGACCCCGGCCATCGCTTACATCACCTCCTCCATGCGGGCCGACGCCGGGGTGGTCATCTCCGCCTCCCACAATCCTTACCAGGACAACGGCATTAAAATCTTCAAGGGCGACGGTTTCAAAATGCCCGATGAGATCGAGGCCCACATCGAAGTCCTGATGACCAATCCGGGCGTGGATGAAACCCGCCCCACGGCCACGGAGATCGGCCAGGCATTTCGCCTCGACGACGCCCGGGGCCGCTACATTTCTTTTCTGAAAGGCACCTTCCCCAAAGAACTGGAACTGGACGGGCTCAAAATCGTGGTGGACTGCGCCCACGGCGCCACTTACCGGGTGGCCCCCGAGGTCTTCAGCGAACTGGGGGCCGAGATCATTGCCATCGGGGTGCGGCCCAACGGCAAGAACATCAACCACAAATGCGGCGCCACCCACCCTGAGACCATGGCCACTCTGGTGAAACGGGAAAAGGCCGACTTGGGCATCGCCTTCGACGGCGACGGCGACCGGGTCATCATGGTGGACCACCAGGGCAAGATCGTGGACGGCGACCACATCCTGGGCATCTGCGCCCTGGACCTGCAACGCCGGGAGCGCTTGCATCGCAAGACCGTGGTGGCCACGGTGATGTCCAACCTGGGGTTGGAGGTGGCCTTGAAGGAACATGGCATCCGGTTGCTCCGGGCCCCGGTGGGGGACCGCTACGTCTTAGAGGCCATGCTCAAGGGGGGCTACAACCTGGGGGGCGAGCAGTCCGGCCACCTGGTGTTCCTGAACCACACCACCACCGGCGACGGCATCCTCACGGCCTTGCGGTTGCTGGCGGTGATGGTGCGGGAGGACAAACCCCTGGCGGAGTTGGCCGGCTTCATGGAGACCTATCCCCAGGTCTTACTCAACATCCGGGTGAAGGAACAAAAGGATTTGAAAAGCCTGCCGGCGGCCCGCCAGGCAATGGCGGAGGCCGAGAGGCGTCTCGGTCCCCGGGGCCGGCTCCTGGTGCGCTACTCCGGCACCGAGCCCAAGCTGCGGATCATGGCCGAAGGCGAGGACCAGGGGCTCATCGACCAGGTGGCCCAGGAACTGGCCCAGGCCCTGGATATCCAGTTGAATTGAGAATGGCTTTCAGCTTGCCGCGGTCAGCTTTCAGCCGAAACCAGAAGTCGTCGGGAAGGTTGGCCGCGTCGCCTTTTGGCTGACTGCTGATAGCTGACGGTTAATTATTCGGCCCTGGCCGCCAGTAGTGTTGTGTTTCATAAATAGTATGACGGTAAATCAAACAAAACCCCAAGCTCTAAAGGTCTTAAAGTCCCCCTTTGAAAAAGGGGGATTTAGGGGGATTTTCAGGTGGTTATAATAAAATCCCCCCTTACCCCCCTTTAATAAAGGGGGGTAAAAACAACCTCTTCAATGTCACATTAATTATGAAACAAAGCACTATTTCTACCGCAACCTGATTGAGAGGGGACCTGCATGCTGGTAGTGATGGATGTGGGCAACACCAACACGGTCATCGGGGTCTACGACCAGGACCAGCTTCTGAGCGACTGGCGCATCCGCACCGAAAAAGAGGCCACCATCG
>DASWLF010000395.1:0-5519 GCA_036396255.1 Desulfobaccales bacterium | reverse complement strand
GACCGGCTTTTCAGGTGCAGCGGGGCAGGGTACGCCGGGCGCACCCTGCCGAGATGGCAAGTTAACGGTTTACTTCACCAGCAAGGGCACGATCAAGAGGGCGACGATATTGACCACCTTGATCATGGGGTTCATGGCGGGGCCGGCGGTGTCCTTGTAGGGGTCGCCCACGGTGTCGCCGGTGACCGCGGCCTTGTGGGCGTCGGAGCCTTTGCCGCCGTAGAGGCCGTCTTCGATGGCCTTTTTGGCGTTATCCCAGGCGCCGCCGCCGGAGGTCATGGCAATGGCCAAAAACAGCCCGGTGACGATGGAGCCGATGAGCATGCCGCCCAGGGCCACGGGACCCAGACCCGGGGTGAAGCCCACGATGATGGGGGCGAGCACCGGGATCAGGGCCGGCACCATCATCTGGCGCAGGGCCCCCTTGGTGACGATGTCCACGCAGGTGCCGTATTCGGGCTTGGCGGTGCCTTCCATGATGCCGGGGATTTCCCGGAACTGGCGCCGCACTTCCTCCACCACGCCGCCCGCGGCCTTACCCACGGCCTCCATGCACAGGGCGCCGAAGAGATAGGGCAGCAGGCCGCCGATGAACAGGCCGGCCAGGACCCGGGGATCGGAGAGTTCAAAGGACATGACCCCGGGGAAGGACCGGGAATACTCGGCGAAGAGCACCAACGCGGCCAGAGCGGCGGAGCCGATGGCGTAACCCTTGGTCACCGCCTTGGTGGTGTTGCCCACCGCATCCAGGGGATCGGTGATGTTGCGGATCTCCTCCGGCAGTTCGGCCATTTCGGCGATGCCGCCGGCGTTGTCGGTGATGGGCCCATAAGAGTCAATGGCCACCACGATGCCGGTCATGGAGAGCATGGCCACCGCGGTCAGCGCAATGGCGTAGAGACCGGTGCCCGGGCTGGCCTGCCCGCCGCCCAGCTGGAAGGACGCCAGGATGGCCGCCACGATGACCAGCACCGGCAGGGCGGTGGATTTCATGGAGATGGCCAGGCCCTGAATGACGTTGGTGCCGTGGCCGGTGGTGGAAGACAGGGCGATGGACTTCACCGGCTGAAAGCTCTTGGAGGTGAAGTATTCGGTGATGGCCACGATGAGCCCGGTGAGGGCCACGCCGATGACCGCCAGCAGAAAGACGTTAAAGGTCGGGATGACAAACCCGGCGGCGCCTTTCGCCGCCGCCTTGGCGGCCACCCCGGCCATGAACTTGTTGGCCAGGGGATAGAAGGCGACGGTGGCCAGAACCCCGGCTACGATGAGGCCCTTGTAGAGGGCGCCCATGATATACTGAGATTTTCCCAACCGGACAAAGTAGGTCCCGATGACCGAGGCGATGATGGAGACGCCGCCGATGACCATGGGGAACAGGATGGCGGGAGAGCCGGCGCCGTAGATGGTATAGGCCAGCAGCATGGCGGCCACCACGGTTACCACGTAGGTCTCATAGAGGTCCGCAGCCATACCGGCGCAGTCACCCACGTTGTCGCCCACTTGATCGGCGATGACCGCGGGATTGCGGGGGTCGTCTTCGGGGATGCCGGCTTCCACCTTGCCCACCAGGTCGGCGCCCACGTCCGCCGCCTTGGTGTAGATGCCGCCGCCCAACCGGGCGAAGACCGACACCAGGGAGCAGCCAAAGCACAATCCCACCATGGCATGCATGGCCACTTTGGGATCCACCGCCATCAGGAACTTGTAGTAGCCCGCGACGCTTAGCAAGGCCAGGCCCACCACCAGCAAGCCGGTGACCGAGCCGCCCCGGAAGGATACTTTCAGGGCGTGGGCCATGCTGCTAAAGGCTGCCTGGGCGGTGCGTACATTAGCCCGCACTGACACATACATGCCGATATAACCTGTCAGGGCGGAACCGCACGCGCCGATGACGAAGCCGATGGCGGTGTATTTACCCAATCCGAAGAGGAGCACGAAAACGACCGCGCCCACCATGGCTACGGTCTTATACTGCCGGTTTAAGAAGGCGTTGGCCCCTTCCCGCACCGCCGCGGAAATTTCCTGCATGCGGGGATTACCCGCATCCTGTTTCAACACCCAGGTGGTGGTGAACAGGCCATAGGCGACTCCCACCGCGCCACAAATCAAGGCAAAAGTCATAATATCCATCCGTCCGCATCCCTCCTAATAATGTAATGATTTCCTTAATGGTTTAAGGGCATTGCAAAGGAGCCAGGTGAAACGCGCCTCACCTCCCCTACCCTATTTGGGGTCCCGCTAGCAATCCCATAGCCGAATGACAATTCATACCCTAGAATGCCACCGGCTGTAAAGGAAAATTTTCACAAGTAAATGATTTATTGGTGCTCCGGATCTTCAGGAAAATCCGGGGGAGACGGGGAAGCCGGCCCGGCGGCAGGCAAATTTTTTTCCGCCTGCAGTTCCGCCGCCAGTTCGGGATGGAGATTGGGATCCACCACCACCCCGTGGCGCCGGGCCAGGGTCAGGAGATACTTATACTCCATGGCCTTTTTCTGGAGGCGGTAGCGCAGCCAGAGCCTCAGCGGCAGGTACAGGAAGGCCAGGGCCAACAGGGCGATGAGCAGATAGGAGCCCCCCAGCCCCAGGGCTTTGATCCCCGCGGTGAGGCGGGCAAAGGCGGCTTTGCCCTGAAAGAGGAAGAGCACCAGGGCCATCAAAGCCGCCAACCCGAGAAGGTAGCGGCCCCGCCCCAGCCTGGCGGCCAGACCCCGCCTCTCCTGGCCGGCCGCCGGAGCCGCCGCCTCCTCCCGCCCCAACATCTCGAATCCCTGGATTATCAGGCCAAAGAGGAAGAGCAAGGCGATGGGCGCCATGAAGGCGGCCAGCAGGTACTCTTTCCAGGGAAAGGGGATCACCTTGACCTGGCCGCTGAACATGCCCTCGTCCATCTGCCAGATGAGGGTAAAGATTAGGATGAGGACCTCAACGAGCCCCACCACCACCAGGAAGCTGTTGAAAACGTAACGCTTTTCCAGGGGATCGTAAAAGTCGAAAAATCGGGCCATGGTTGGGTTTCGAGTTTTTAGTTTCGAGTTTTGAGTTTTAATTTATGGGCGGGGTCCACACGCCCGGCTGCTATCGCAATATTCGTAGGGGCGTGATTTATCACGCCCTGTTATTTTCGGGCGCAATAAATTGCGCCCCTACAGTTCACAGGTACCGTGGGCGCACCTGACCCCGGGCCCCGACATTCTCAAGCAGAAGTGACAGGAACCTCAGGCGCCGGTCTTTCCCCCGCGCCCCGAAGCTCCCACCAGTAAAGCCCTGCGGCCCAGATGAGAAAGACCAGGTCTTCCAGGACGGGCAGCAGCCCCACCTGCCGCTGGAAAAAAAGGCCGCAGCCGCAGTCGATCTTCAGCCCCCGGGCCAGGGTGATGAGCATGGCCAGCAGGAAGCCGCCGGTCAGGACCGTCAGGAGTTGCAGGCAGCTGCGCTTTTTCAGCCCCGCCGCCAGGAAGAGACCGGCCGCGATCTCCACCCAGGGGAGCACGGCCACGGTGACCCCCACCAGGCCTTCGGGCAAGAGGCGATAGGCCAGGACCGCCTCGGCGAACTCATGGGGATGAAAATGCTTCTGGATGCCGGCGTAGATGAAGACCGCCCCCAGAGTTACCTCCAGGAAGCGCATCAATGCCCAATTAACCCAGCCCGGCAATCAGATTTCCTCCTCCCTCAATAACCTTAAGAGGAAAAGGGCAAAAGGTGAAAAGGCTAAGGAAGGAACTTTTTCATTAAGAATTTTTTCCATTTTCGACTTTTCGCCTTTTCGCCTTTATTGTTTAGTATCCGCGGGGTAGCCGGCCTCGTCCCAGAGGCGGAAGCCGCCCAAAAAGACCGTGACCTGGGTGTATCCCAGGGACTGCAGCTTTTCCGCCACCTTCAGGGCCGCGTCGCAGGACGCCTGGCCGCAGTAGACCACGAGGTGCCGGTCTTTGGCCACCGCGGCCAGCCGCGGTTCCCCGCCGGCCTGGAGGCTGTCCGGGGGCAGGTTGATGGCCCCGGAGATGTGCAGCTCGGCATACTCGTCGGCAGGCCGGGCGTCAATGAAAGTACCCTGGCCTTCTTGATACAGGGCGTAGGCCTGCTCCAGGCTGACGGTTTTCACCCCCTGGAACCTGACTTCCCGGTGCTGGGCCCGGCGCTTCTCCAGGTAAGGCCGGAGCTCGCCCCGCCACGACACCTGCACCAGTTGCCAGTGGTGCAACAATCCCACGATGGCGGCGATGACCAGGATGAAGGCGGCCCAGGCCAGGTCCTGACGGAAGACCCGGCGCCTCATGGGGCGCTCTGCCCTGCCGATCTGACCGGCGCCCGCTTCAGCCAAAGATGTCTCCTCTTCCCGGGTGCCTGGCCGCCCTCGCCTGCGGCGCCTCGACCCTCACGGTGAAATATGCCATAATTTGCCTGGCCTCTCAGGCTGCGGTAGATAATACCATTTTTAGAGCGGCCACCAACCGCGGCGGTGGCGGCGGGAGTCATCACGCCCTGGGGGCGCCATGAATGGCGCCCCTACCGTTAAATCGCCGGTGGGCGAACCCGGGGGTGCGCCCCCACCGAAAAATGGTGTAAAATAAATAAAGTTATCTTTATGAGCGCCGCCTCGCCCCTTCGCATCACCGCCATGGCCTTTGACCTGGGCAACGTCCTGGTCCGGGTGGACCACCGGCGCTTCTGCCGCCGCCTGGCCCCCCTGGTGGGGCGCAGCCCCGAGGAAGTCTACGCCGAGGTCTTCGAAACCGACCTGGAACCCGGCTATGATACCGGCCGCATCTCTTCCCGGGAATTTTACCAGCGCTTCGTGGCCCGATTCGGGTTGTCTCTCCCTTATGCCGATTTCGGCGCCTTATGGAACGATATCTTCGAGGCCCTGGAAGACATGGAGGAGGCGGTGGCCCGCTTACAGAGGCGCTACCCGCTGTTTTTGCTGTCCAATACCAATCCGTTGCACTTTGATTATATCAAGCAGCGCTTTCCCTCACTGTTGCAGCATTTCCAGGGTTTCATCCTGTCTTACCGGGTGGGCAGCCGCAAGCCCGAGGCGGCCATCTATCAAGCCCTCATCCGGCGGTGCGGGAGTCCCCCGGAGCACATCCTCTATCTGGACGACAAGCTGCCCTTTGTGGCCGCGGCCCGGGCTCAGGGGCTCAGGGCGTGGCACTTCACCACCCCTCAGGATTTTCAGCGGCGGCTGGCCCGCTACGGCCTATGGGTCAGTGGCCAGTAGTCAGTTGCCAGTTATCAGTGAAAAAATCCTCCTGCATGGGGATAACCTCAGTGACTTAGCGAAGCCTGTCATCGGGAGCAAAGCCGAAAAAATATCCTCACAGCAGGGTGGTCCAGCGTCTGAATCCTTCTTTCCATTAAACCAGAAACTAAAAACCAAAGACCTGCAGCCGGCCACGGGCAACTGACAACAGTCTCAATACTCCTTGCCGATGGCTTTATCCAGCTGGGACTCAAAGACGCGGTAATTGTAAAGCGCCTGGACAAAATTCAAATCTGCCTGGGAAAAC
>DASWLF010000394.1:0-1866 GCA_036396255.1 Desulfobaccales bacterium | reverse complement strand
GGAGGGGTCATTTATATGATTGATCAGAGTATCATAAATAGATTCCTTACCTTAACTCCCTCCCCCTTGAGGGGGGAGGGCTGGGGTGGGGGTGAAAATTAAGGGGTGGCCATGACGTAAGGCAGCCAGCTCTCGGCTTTCAATCGGTTTTTTTAAGCTGAAAGCTGAGCGCTGAAAGCTGGAAGCTAAAAAGAGGTTTTCATGCTGGTAATGATCGACAACTACGATTCCTTCACCTACAACCTGGTGCAGTACTTCGGCCAGTTGGGGGAGGAGGTGCGGGTGTTTCGCAACGACCAGGTTGACCTGGAGGGGCTGGAGGCGGCCGAGCCCAGCCGGCTGGTCATCTCGCCGGGCCCCTGCTCTCCCAGCGAGGCCGGCATCTCGGTGGCTTCCATCCTGCGCTTTGCCGGGCGCATCCCCATCCTGGGGGTGTGCCTGGGACACCAGGCCCTGGGCGCGGCCTTTGGCGGCCGGGTCATCCGGGCGGCGCGCCTCATGCACGGCAAGACCTCCCTCATCTACCACGACGGCAAGGACCTGTTCCACGGCATCCCTTCTCCCTTCGAGGCCACCCGCTACCATTCCCTCATCGTGGAGCGGGAGACCCTGCCGGCCTGCCTCCAGGTCTCGGCCCAGACCGCGGTGGGGGAGATCATGGGGTTGCGCCATCAGGAATACGCCGTCTATGGGGTGCAGTTTCATCCGGAGTCCATTCTCACCACCGAGGGCATAAACCTGCTGCGCAATTTCTTGAAGCGCCGCCGGGGGTAAATTCTTGGCTGTCTGGGGGAACGTCTGGCTGCAGTTTTTCCTGGTAACCGGCGCCATCGCGGTTTCGGGCACCCGATTGTCAAAGTACGCGGACGTTCTGGCGGAGAAGACCGGCCTGGGACGCACCTGGGTCGGTCTCACGGGTCTGGCGGTGGTGACTTCGCTGCCGGAACTGGTCACCGGCTCCAGCGCCATCCTCTGGGTCCAGGCCGCGGACATTGCGGTGGGGAACCTTTTGGGCGCCTGCGTCTTGAATCTGGCCATCCTGGCGGTAGCCGACCTGTTTTACCCTCCCGGCCCGGTGCTCTCCGCCGCCGACCGGGGCCACGTGCTGGCCGCCGCCTTCGGGGTGGTCATGCTGGGGGTGGCCTCCCTGGCGGTGATGGCGCGTAATCCCATCTCCGGCATCGGCCTGGGACATCTGGGTTTGAGCACCCCGGTGCTTCTGGTCTGCTACCTGGTGGCCATGCGGGCCACCTACCGGTACCAGCAGCGGCAGCGGGCCGAATATTTGAAAGAACACGAAGAGATATTGCTTTACCCTGATCTGAGGCTGAAGACCGCGTCCCTCAAGTTCGGCTTTCACGCCCTGGTGGTGATGGCCGCGGCCGCCTGGTTGCCCCGGGTGGCCGGTAACCTGGGCCAGGTTATGGGGTGGCACCTGTCTCTGGTGGGCACCGTCTTTGTGGCGGCCGTCACCACCCTGCCGGAACTGGTGGTGACCATCGGGGCCATCCGGCTGGCCGCAGTGGACCTGGCGGTGGGCGACCTCCTGGGCAGCCTCATGGTAAATGTGGCCATGCTGGGGATAATGGATTTCCTCTATGTTGACGGTCCCCTGCTCCAGGCGGTGGCTCCGGAACATGCCGCCACCGCCATAACGGCCATCGTCATGGCGGGCATCACCGCGGTTGAGTTGATGTACCGGCCCCGAAAAAAGGCTCTGCGCTGGCTTAGCCTGGGGACCTTTTTGCTGGCTTTTTTGTACGCCGCCAATATCCTGGTGCAGATGCTGGCCAGATGAGAATCTCGGCAGGCGGGCGGGACAATGCCCCTCTGAATGAGATTGCAAGATGGGCGGCATTTTCTTAA
>DASWLF010000393.1:0-8311 GCA_036396255.1 Desulfobaccales bacterium | reverse complement strand
CCACCTCCACCATCATGACCGAGTACCTGCGGGAGGCCCGCATCAAGCCCTCCCTGAAGCTGGCCACTGCCCTGTTTTACGGCATCAAGACCGATACCTCCAATTTTGAGCGCCTCGCCACCGAGGCCGACGTGCGGGCCTTTCATTATCTCTACGGTCTCACCCGCCGGCCCCTGGTGCGGCGGCTGGATTTCGCCGAATTCAGTCTGCCCGTGCTGGGGTACCTGCGGCTGGCCCTGAACCGCTACCGCATCCGCCACAACCGGCTTTACGCCTTTCTGGGCCCGTTGGCCGCCCCGGACGTCCTGGTGATCCTGGCCGATTTCTTTCTGAGGGCCGGGGAGAGCTCCTGGACCATCGTGGGGGGCATCTACCAGGACACGCTGGTGGTGATCTTCAGAAATGACGGGCTGCACAAGAACGCCGGCCGCCTGGCCATGCAGGCCTTCGGCAAGATCGGCTCCGCCGGCGGCCACGCCGACAGCGCCCGGGCCGAAGTGCCCTTGAAAAGCACCGGGATGAACCCCATCGCCCAGTGGCAGGAGTGGCAGAGCTACATCATCCACCGGGTGGAGAGCCACGGCCGCCTGAAGAAACCCGGCGGGGACCAGGGCCAAGGTCGCCCCTGAAAAAGCGGCCTCGCCCGGATCACCGCCGGCCGCTCCGCCCGGCTTCGTCAAGAGGCATTACTCAGAGGAGATTATGAAGATTATCCCGTATACGGATGTCCGGGCCACTCATTTTGGCAGGGGCGCCGCCAAGGGCGTTGCGGCCCGGGTGGTTATCGGCAAGAGTGACGGCGCCCCTAATTTTTGTATGCGGGTCTTTGAGATTGCCCCGGGGGGACATACCCCCAGACATGCCCACGATTGGGAACACGAGATGTTCGTTCATTCCGGGGGAGGCGAGGTTTATGGCAACGGCCGGTGGCACCGGGTGCAACCGGGCAATGTCGTTTTCATCCCGGGCAATGAAGAACATCAGATGAGAAATCCCGGCCAGGAGCCCTTCGTGGTGGTCTGCCTGGTCCCAGGGACCGCCCCGGAATTATAAAATCAGCTTATTCCTTCAGCTCCGAAAAATTTTTGAAAGGGTCATGGTCAAGTTTCCACAGGAACCGGCGCAGGCAGGGTCGGCTCCGGTTCCGCCTCCCTCACCCCACCCCCCCCTCACCCCAGCCCTCTCCCCCCGCCAGCGGGGGGAGAGGGCTGGGGTGTCCGGCACGATATTTGATATGCAAGCATTTATTATTCGGTCTGGAAAGGCGCCTTTTCGTAGGGTGCGTCTTACGCACCAATAATGGCGCGTGAGACGCGCCCTACAAACCTGACTCATGGAGGATACCGAATTCAAGGTTTTTCGTAGGGCGGGCCCTGCCCGCCATGGATGTTTGGACATGGAATCTTTTCACGTCCGGGATTTCCTTTTCATCAGGGAAATTTTTAGTGGCACAGGCTGGAAAGCCTGTGCCACCAGAATGTTTTGTTGCAAATGGGAGTCCACGGCATTACCAGGACATTTTGTCCAGAAATGTAGAGTGGCCACGGCCCACCAAATAAATTCTGATTTCTAGTATATTTTTGCTTAGCCGTTCTTGATGCGCTGGATAAGCTCGGAGACCGACACCGGGTCGGTGACCGGCAGCAGCCGCACCTCGCCGCCGTAGGCCGTAACGATCTCCCGGCCGGCCACCTGTTCCTGGGGGTAGTTGCTCCCCTTGGTGAGGACGTCGGGCTTCAGGTTCCGGAGGATCTCCGGCAACTGCGGGGAGGCGAAGACCGTGACGTAGTCCACCGCGGTGAGGGCCGCCAGGATGCGCAGGCGCTGGGCCTGGCCGATGACCGGCCGGCCCTCCCCTTTCACTTGGCGCACGGAGTCATCCGAGTCCAGCGCCACCACCAGCGCCTCCCCCTGCCGCCGGGAGTCTTCCAGAAATTTGATGTGGCCGCCGTGCAGCAGGTCGAAACAGCCGTTGGTGAACACCACCCGTTTGCCCTGGGCCTGTAGGTGGGCCACCGTCAGGGCCAGCTCCGGCAGCGAGCGGATCTTCTCTTCCAAGCCGGTGCGGCGGCCCAGTTCCCGCTCCAGTTCGGCCCGGAAGATGGGGGCGGTGCCCACCTTGGCCACCACCACCCCGGCGGCGGCGTTGGCCAGGCGCGCCGCCAGCACCGGGTCGCGCCAGCGGGCCAGGCCCAGGGCCATGAGGGCCGCCACCGTGTCCCCGGCCCCGGAGACGTCAAAGACCTCCCGGGCCTGGGTGGGAATGTGCACCTCCCGCCCTTCCCGGGGGAAGAGGAGCATGCCGTCCGCCCCCAGGGTGATGAGCAGGTGATCCAGAGACAGCTTCTTCCGGAGCCCGGCGCCGGCCCTTACCAGTTCCTCCCAGCGGGCCAGGGAGAACCCCGCGGCCAGCTCCGCTTCCTTGCGGTTGGGAGTGATGACCGTGGCCCCGGCGTAAGCGGAGTAGTCTTCGCCTTTGGGGTCCACCACCACGGGCAGCCCCCGGCCGGTTCCCAGGCCGATGACTTCCTTCAGCAGCGGCGGGGTGAGGACGCCTTTGGCGTAGTCGGAGAGCACGATGCCGTGCAGGTCCGGCAGGCGGGCCTGGAGAAATTCCCGGGCCGCGGTCACAAAGGCCGCCGGCGCCGGCGCCCGGGATTCCCGGTCGATGCGCACCACCTGCTGGGAGTTGCCCATGACCCGGGTCTTGCGGGAAGTACGGCGCTGGGGGTCGCTCAAGAGGCCCGCGGCCCCCACCCCCAGCCGCTGCAGTTCCAGGCGCAGCAGGTCGGCGGGGTGGTCCTCCCCCACCAGGCCCAGGACCTCCACCTGGGCCCCCAGGGCCACCAGGTTGTTGACCACGTTGCCGGCGCCCCCCAGGGTGCGGGTCTCCCGCTCAATGTCCACCACCGCCACCGGGGCCTCCGGCGAGACCCGCTCCACCCGGCCCCACAGGTACTCGTCCAGCATGAAGTCCCCGGCCACCAGGACCTTGAGGGCGGCAAAGCCCCCCAGGTCCAGGTCCGCCAGACGGCTTTCCTGGACCACCGGCTCATGCCGGTGGGGCGGTTTTTTCTGGGGCAAAGAGGTGTCCTTTAAGGTGATGCTTCCATATTGTCGTGTCCCACAAATACCTTTAATAAGGGCTCGTCTTATTTCCCTCTCCCTTGATGGGGGAGGGTCAGGGTGGGGATGGCAGAAATAATAAGTAATTATAATATGTTATCCGATAGTTATATCCCCCTCCCCCTAACCCCCTCCCACCAGGGGAGGGGGAATTATGGCTGTGACCTTTTGTAAGATATTTCCGGGACATAATAATAGTGTTCTGTTTCGTAATTAATATGACATTTAAAAGCCTGATTTTTAACCCCCCTTTTATAAAGGGGGGCAGGGGGGATTTTATAATAACCACCTGAAAATCCCCCTAAATCCCCCTTTTGCAAAGGGGGACTTTAAGACCCTGAGCGCTTAGGTTATCGTTTGATTTTCCATCATACTATTTATGAAACACGACACTAAGTCCTTATCGAGTTTCCTTCTCCCCTCCCTTGAGGCTGGGCTGGTGTGAGGAGATGTAGGGGCGGTTCGCGAACCGCCCCTACTGTACCACCCCCTGGTTGGAGCAGGGTCAAAGAGTTGCGTTAATTTAGGGGCGGGTTTAAAACCCGCCCCTACACCCATACCTAACCGGTCATTGGTTCAGCTTCTGGCCGATATGGAAGTAGGCAAACCCCAGCTTGGCCATCTTGTCCGGGTTGTAGAGGTTGCGGCCGTCGAAAATCACCGGCCCCTTCATCAGGGACTTAATGCGCTCAAAGTCGGGTTCCCGGAATTTGGTCCATTCGGTGCAGATGACCAGGGCGTCAGCCCCTTCCAGGGCTTCATAGGTGGAAGCGGCAAAGCTCACGCCGGGGTTATTGCCCAGATACTGGCGGGTCGCGGCCATGGCCTCGGGATCGTGGGCCTGGACCCGGGCCCCCAACTCCAGCAGCCTGGAGATGACCGTCAGGGCCGGCGCCTCCCGAATGTCGTCGGTCTGGGGTTTGAAGGACAGGCCCCAGACCGCCAACACCTTGCCGGTCAGATCGTCCTGAAAATAGTTGCGGATCATCTCCAGGAAGATGCGGCGCTGATCCTGGTTGATGGCCTCCGCCGCCTCCAGGATCCGGGGCGGGTAACCGAGAGACCTGGCGGTGTGGATCAGGGCCTGCATGTCCTTGGGAAAGCAAGAGCCCCCGTAGCCCAACCCCGGGAACAGGAACAGGTTGCCGATTCTGCGGTCCGAGCCGATGCCCTGGCGCACCATTTTGATGTTGGCCCCGGTCATGCTGCAGATGTTGGCGATTTCGTTGATAAAGGAAATCTTGGTGGCCAGAAAGGCGTTGGCGGCATATTTGGTCAGTTCGGCGGAAACCACGTCCATGATGATGATGGGTTGGTTGGTGCGCACAAAGGGGCCGTAGAGCTCCTTCATCAACTCCGCCACCCGGACGTCGTCGCAGCCCACCACGATGCGGTCCGGCTTCATGAAATCATCCAGGGCCGTGCCTTCTTTGAGAAATTCCGGGTTGGAGACCACGTCAAATTCAAAGGCCTCGCCCCGGGCCTCAAGCTCCTCGGTGATGACCCGCCGCACCTGGGCCGCGGTCCCCACCGGCACTGTGGATTTTTCCACGATGACTTTGTAGCCGTCCATGTGGCGGCCGATGTCCCGGGCCACCTGCAGCACCATGGACAGGTCGGCGGAGCCGTCCTGATCCTGGGGCGTGCCCACCGCGATGAAGATGACCAGGCTGCGCTGGACCGCCGGAGCCAGGTCGGTGGTGAAAAACAGCCGGTTTTCCTGGAAGTTCCGTTTGACGTAATCTTCCAATCCAGGTTCATAAATGGGGATGCGCCCCAGCTCCAGGGCCTCCACCTTGGCCTGGTCCGTATCTACGCAGATTACTTCGTTGCCCATCTCGGCAAAGCAGGCCGCGGTCACCAACCCCACATAGCCTGCGCCGATTATTGCCAGTTTCATAGGTTACCTTTCTCTCCATGCGGCGGCGACTTCCCGGTTGCTGCCGCCCAGTGTGTCACATTTGCCCTCAATTGGGCTTGCCCCGCAACCATCCCGGCAAACTTGTGGTAAAGGGGGGTGGGGAAGGGGCATAGGAAAAACCTTCGCCCCTCGTTTTCCCTCCAGGGACAGGAAGGTCGGCGGGTGGCTGCCATTACGCGGCGCTGCGGGTCACCGCCCTAGAATAAATCAGGCCCTTCTCCTTTCTGCTTGGCCTCCTCCGGAAAGCGCACCGGCGATCGTTTCAGTTTCTCACCCAAACCTGGAATGAACAGGGTGAACCCCACTCGTTTATCGTCCGGGCGTTCGGTGTAAGAGAGCGCCACCCCCCAGCACTGGCGCTGCAGGATCACTCCATACCGCTGTTCCAGCTTTTTGTCGGTTTCAAAGGTATGGCCGTAAGTAAGCCAGGTCTTCACCGAGCGCATGAGGTTTAGATAAGTCGATACATTGATCTGTTTAGCAAAATCCTTGACGAAAATATAGTTCACATTCAAATAATTTTGCCGCTGGGTGTCCATGAACGTCACCTTGAAATCCGCCCGATCGAACCCTTCTTGATAAGGGGAGACCCCCATGTTCATTCCCAGGCTGAGCTGGCTTAAGGGATAGACTTCCACCTCCCCCCAAAAATCGGAAACCGGATGATGGCCCTGGGGGGTGCCGTCCAGTCCCATGCTGGAGCGGTTAAAAAAGGCGCTCTGGCTCAGGCGCAGCCAGACCAGATCCCGCACCGTGGCCTGCCCCTGGGAATTTTCGCCCCGCCGCAGCATACTGTTGGAGATGCCGTAGGTCAGGGCATTAACTCCGCCCACGGGGTCGTCCCCCGGCCGCACCGGCAGGTTGCGGTTGACCCGGGCCACCCAGCCCAGGTCCAGGGGGTCGAAGGGAGGATAGCGTCCGGGCACGAAGCGGGGGATATTCCAGTACTGCACCTCGGGGCGCACCACGTGGCGGAGGAACTGGCTGGAGCCCGCCTCCCGGCCATAGTCCCGGGCCCAGGCTCCGGACAGCCCCACCCGGGAATCGAAGAGCTGGCGGGACAGGTACTGCTCCGGCGGCCCCGCAGGGGTGGTATGGTCCACCCGGAACAGGGTCTCCCGGAAGCCCACCCGGGAGTCGAAAGCCACCCCCGGCAACGGCTGTCCCTGCAGCCACATGCGGGGATGGAAGTCCAGGCGGTCCCCGTTCATGCCGTGCGCCTGATAGAAATAATCATAGGACGAATCCAGGCCCAGATAAAGGGGCAGGTTTCCCATCCGCAACGGCACCGACATGAGACTTATCCCGGGCATTCGGTGGAACAGGCGGGGGTCATCGGCAATGAGCCTCTCATAGTAGCGGCCGTAGGCGGTGAGGTTGGCCAGGGCGAAGTTGCGGCTCAACAGGAGGGTGGAGACCCGGGCGTTCACTTCCTCCTGCTCCAGGTCCCGGCCGTAATCCCGGAGAAGTTCCCGGGAATAGCGGTTGAGGCCCATATAGCCGAAGTTGAAATCCTTGAGATAAGCGGCGTCGCTGACCCGGTCAAACGTCAGGCGCAGGTTCCAGTCCTCCGGCAAAGGCTGGTTCACCATGCCCGCCACCCAGTAACGGTGCGGGGTGGGGATGTTCCGGTTTTCGTGGTCGCTCAGGTAGAAGCCCCGGAAAGTGGCGCCGGCGTCCCCATGGCCCTGCCGACGGTACTCCGCCCCCTGCATGTAGCCCCGGTTGGTAAGATAGGTCTGGAATAAGGTGGCGTCGGCGGAGTTGTTGATGGCCCAATAAAAGGGAAGTTCCACCACCGTGCCGCCGGCCTTGTGCTGCCCGTAGGAAGGCAGGAGAAACCCGGTTTGCCGGTTGGTGGCCACCGGCAGCACCGCGAAGGGCAGGTAGAGGACCGGCACCCCGGCCAGCTTCAGGGAGGTACCCCGGCCGGTGGCATAGCCCTCCACCACCACCGAGAGCTTGCGGGTGGCAAAGCTCCACACCGGGCGGTCCGCGTCGCAGGTGGTGACCCTGGCCTCCTCGGCGTAATAGGTGTTGTCCCCGGTTTTGCGGATCAGGGGGCTGGTCACGTGAAAGTGGTTGGTCTTCAGAAAGAGCCGCGCCCCCTGCATCTCGCCGCCCCCGGTGGCCAGGTTGAACCGGCCTTCCTGCCCGGTGAAGATGTCCTCATCCAGGACCATCACCACATTGCCTTTGACCCAGGCCACCTTGGTCTGTTCGTTGACCTGCACCTCCTCCGCGGTGATCCGCCGGTCTCCCTGACGGATCTCCACATGGCCCTGGGCGCCATAAAGACGGTTGGTGGCGTCGTACGTCAGCTTATCCGCCCGGAGCCACCAAGGTCCGCCCTGGAAGCGCTCGGCCTTGAAGAGTTCCATTTCCGCGGCCCCGGCCAGGCTCGCGGCCATTAGGAAAATCAGGCACCCCAAGGTATAGATCCAGCCTCTTAGCACCGCGGACTCCCGGAAAGTTGAACCCCAAAAATCGCTGCATCATACCACACGGTCCCCCCGCTTTCAAGGAAGTCACACCCCGGAGACCCTAGGTTTTTTTGGGCAGAACCTGAAGGGCGGGCCGCCGGGGTGGGGCGCTGCCGGGCGAGCCGGATGGAGCCGCCTTAAGCCATATCTGGCGGTTGCAGGGGCGGGGCTACTTTCGTATAATGGCAACAGTGGCACAGCCACCGGCTGGGTCCGGAGGCAACCCGCACCGTCGCCCGCCTCCTGACGCCCCGGAGCGCCTGGCCGGGCCGCAAATTACCACGCCGCGGCCGACGACCGCGCCCAAGGCCAGGCCACTGATTGCAGCCTCGCCCCCGTAGCTCAGTAATGGATAGAGCAAGGGATTCCTAATCCCTGTGTCCCGAGTTCGAGTCTCGGCGGGGGCGCCAGCTATTTCAATGAGTTATCTTGCTATCAAGGGGAAGAAAAAGCCTCTTGGTCAACGTTTTGGTCAACACTTTGCAGAATATGACTATCCAGCCACCCGGTATATTTGGTCATGGCGCGGTGAAGATCATCCTCAGAGGGGGCCATGTAGTGGACGTCCATACCATGAAGAGCATGGCCTAAGATGATGTCCCGGTGCACCTTATCAACACTGGCGTTCAGCATATTAGTCTTGACCGTCCGCCGGATGTCGTGAAAGGTGATCCCATTAGGCTCATGCTGGCCGTAGGGGATTCCAGCCTTACCACAGGTGGATATAAACGAGTTCTTTATTCCACCAGGGGTGACAATAGGCTCGTTAAGGTAGGTGAGC
>DASWLF010000392.1:0-11389 GCA_036396255.1 Desulfobaccales bacterium | reverse complement strand
GGCCAGCAGCAACAGCACCCCCAGGGACACGATCAGGGGCAGATTGCCGAAGACGTGGGTGACGTAGACGATCCAGTAGAGCAGCCCCAGATAGTGGGCCAACCCGGAGACCAAACCCAGGAAGAAGGCCCCCTTCAAGGACTGCCCCCGAAGGGCCCAAAGCAAGGGCACCAGGGCCACTACCAGCAGATAGGCCTGGTCCCACTTGGGGAAGGCCGCGGCCAACAGGAGGCCGGAGAGCACCGCGGCCCCTATATGTGTGAATTTAATGCGCATGTTCATTGGTGGATTATAGCCGGATCAAAGGGGAAGGGAAAGAAATAGGGGTCAGGGGCCAGGGATCAGGGGTCAGAAAAAACCTATGTATCCCCAGCCCTTGATCCCTTTTAATCATCCGTTAGAGTTCCCTATCTCTTAGTCTCTAAAATGGATCTGCCGTAACGCCATCGTCTCCATAAGGGTTTCTTGAGACCCAAACAGAGACGAGGCATTTATGTTATAATCGTCCAATAGTTTTAAAACCTTCAACCTTTCAGAATGAGGAATCTTAAATTTCCATAGAAGGTCTTGATTCGGGTCATCGCGAGCAAAGGCTTCTTCGTGCGGTGCATACCTCCACTGCCCGTCAGGCGTACCGTCACGAATGATGCAGATTGTATACTGACTCTGCTGAATAAAATGGCGCCTATCTGTCTTAACATACGGTCCAAGTCGGCGAATATATGCCTCATTGCCTCCACTTTTTAATCCAATTTCACTTTTTGACTCCAAATAAACATAAATCGACACATCACAAGCGCGCTGGAATACGTCGCTAAAGGCAAAGTATGCCGCGACGTATGGTGAGCTGCTCCAATCAAGGAGCGGTGACGGAAACCCATAATGCCTAAGGTAAACCATGTAACTATATATATTTGGGTAATATTTCGGCTGACCCAATGCAACATCAATCATGGTATCATTATCTTTAAGCCAATTTTCGAACTCGCTTAGGTCCATTATATTCCAATCAACCCCTGTAAAAGACTCAATTACAAACTTTGCAGCATAAATCAAGTTATAGTATTCTCTCAGCGATATGCATTTTTTGACATGGCGTTCAAGGGTAGTCTTAAGACCATAACTTTTCTTTCCTTGCCCGCGATAAAGGAATTCAGATCGGGACCCTCGCTCACGGCGGTTGTTTTCGAGTTCTTTTAGTCGTTCTAAGAAGTCCTCCCAACTATTTAAATTGATTACTTTTTCTACTGGCCCCTGACCCCTGAATCATTCCGCGCCCGCCTCTTCTTCGGGCGGCAGCATGCGGGCCCGCACCTGTTTGGCCCGGCGTTCGTCCGCCTGCACCACGGTGAGCTCCAGGTTGTCGATGATAACCTGGTCCTCAATCTGGGGTACCCGGCCCAGCAGGTGGATCAACAGCCCCCCCACGGATTCGAACTTGCCCTCGGGGCGGGGCAGGTTGAAGTGGTCCAGCAGCTCTTCCACGTCCAGGCGGGCGTCCACCAGGACGGAGCCGTCTTCCTGGGGCACCAGGCGAGGCTCCATGCGGTCGTACTCGTCGTAGATTTCGCCGACGATCTCTTCCAGGATGTCTTCCAGGGTGATGAGGCCCGCGGTGCCGCCGTACTCGTCGATGACGATGGCGATCTGGGTCTTGCGCTCCACCAGGTCCCGCAAGAGATCGCTGATCTTTTTGCTTTCGGGAATGAAGTAGGCGGGGCGCAGCACCCGGTCCGGATCCCAGGTCTCCTCCGGGCTCTGCCAGAAGACCAGGAGGTCCTTGGCCAGCAGGATGCCCTTGATGTGGTCGATGTCGCCCGCAAAAACGGGGTAACGGGAATGGCCGCACGAAAGCACCAGGGAGATGATCTGGTTCAAGGGGGTGTGGCGCTCCACCCCCACCATCTCCAGACGGGGCACCATGATCTCCCGGACCAGGGTATCTTTGAAATCAAAGATACTTTCAATGAGCTTTCCGGCTTCCCGGGTGATGAGGCCCCGTTCTTCACCCTCATCGATGATGTGCTGAATTTCGCGTTCGAGATCTTCCGGCTGCGTGATGCTCCTGCGGGTGAGCCGCTGCCGGAGGCGCTTAAGCAAGCCGGGGGATGGACTGTCGGCCTCTTCCATGTTCAGCCTCGCATCTGTTCCCGCTCCTGACGCAAGAGGCGTTCCACGGTCCCCACTTCCCGGGGGAATTCCAGACCCCGGTTCAAGAGATTGAGCTCATGGCGGGTGATGCCGAACATCTTGGTGACGTAGGCCACCGCTTGATCGTAATCGAAGCCTTTGCAGGAAAAGATATCCAGGCTGAGGTAGCCTCGCTCAGGAAAGGTGTGAATACTGATGTGGCTTTCGGCGATGAGCACAAACCCGGACAGTCCCCAATCCTCCGGCACCTTACCGCTGTATTTGAACACGTAAGGCGGCATGATTTTGGTCATCTGGATCAAATCCGGGCAGGTGTCCAAGAACTCATAGATGGCGTCCAGGTTCGTCAGCCTCTCAGAGCTACAACCATAGCCGTCCAGGGTCAGGTGCAGTCCGAAGCCAAGCGCCGCTTTTTTCAAATTTTCGTCCTCCTCGCACCAGGGTTGAGCGTCACCGGGGAATGCCCGGTAGGCAAACCAGGCGCGCCGGCAGGGCGCGCCGCCCTGAAACCGCCGGTTCCAGGGTGAATAAGGTTTTGGGCTCCCGGCAACCGTTTCGGAGAGCACGAGGAAGGGAGCGTCACCGCTCCAATATTTTTTGCCCCGAAACCTTGTTAACCCCTTTCCACCTTGCAAAAGGGGCTATCCGCATATGCCCATCCCTTAATCAAGAATATTCAAAGATATATAACTTGGGAGCCTGACCGGGTCAAGACTTTTTTAGAGGGGTTACGGACCGCGAGCCCATGGAAACGGCCCCTGGTCGCATTAACTATTGACGTAGAGTTCATTGGTGATAAATTTAACGAGCTACCAGGTGACAGGAGGACGAGCAACGTGGCCCTAGTCGCCCCTTTTCGGGGGCTCCATTATAACCCCGCCAAGGTGCCGAATCTAACGGAGGTGGTTACACCCCCCTATGACGTGATCCGCCCCGATGAGCGCCAGGCCTTCGCCGCCCGGCACCCCCATAACATGGTGCACCTGATCCTGCCCCAGGCCCGGCCGGGGGACGATCTGCTGCACAACCGCTATACCCGGGCCGCCGCCCGGTTTCGCCAGTGGCAGAAAGAGGACGTGCTGGTGCGGGATGCCGTGCCGGCTTTCTATTATTGGGAGACCGATTTCCTGCATGCGGGCCGGAAGCACACCCGGAAGGGCCTCGCAGCCCTGGTCCGCCTGGAGCCCCTGACCGGGGGGGTAATCCGGCCCCACGAGCAGACTTTTTCCGCGGTCAAGGCCGACCGTCTGGAGTTGTTCAAGCACTCCCAGGCCCACTTTTCCCCCATTTTTTCCATTTTTCCGGACCCCGAGCACCGGGTGTTGGCAAGGTTGCCCGACAACCTGCCCTCCTCTCCCCTCATGGCCTTTGAAGACACCCTGGGCTACGTGCAGCGTCTGTACCCGGTAACCGAGCCCGGCACCATCAAAGCGGTCCATCAAGCCCTGGCGGACCTGCCGTTGTTTATTGCCGACGGGCATCACCGTTACGAGACCTCCCTGAATTATCAAAAGTTGCTCAAAGCCCGCTTTCCCAATGCCTCCCCCCGGGCGGCCTTCAACTATACCCTCATGTACCTCTCCAACATTTACGACCCGGACCTGGTCATCCTCATGGCCCACCGCCTGCTGGGGGGGCCCAGACTGAAGCAGGCTGATGAGGCCAGGGTGTTGGGGCGGCTGAAGGAGTATTTCGAAATCGTCTCACTGCCCAGCGCCGATGAGTTTGGCGAGGCTTACGAAGAGTTTCTGCAACAGAGCCTGGCGGAGGTGGGGCCTGGGGACACGGCCCTGATTTTATTGGGTTTTGGGCGCAAGGCCTGGCTTTTGAAACTGCGGCCCGGGGTGCGGCAAAACCTGCTGGCCCGCCAGATGCACCCAGCCCTGGCCCAACTGGATGTGGCGGTGCTGAACTACCTCATTTTTGAGAAGGTCCTGGGGCTGGATGCCAGGGCCCAGGACGACCAGGAGACCTGCAAGTACACCAGCAAGATCAGCGAAGCGGTGGCCGCGGTGGCCCGGGGGGAGGCCCGTCTGGCCTTTCTGTTGAATCCCACCCGCATCGAGCAGGTGCAGGATGTGGCTTCCGCCGGCCTGATTATGCCCCGGAAATCCACCTATTTCTACCCCAAGGTGATGACCGGCCTGATCCTCAATCCCATCTATCCCGAAGAGGAAATCGTCGTCCCGGATTGCTAACCGGGACTGTTGCGGAGAAGTTACTGATTAACCTCTCCCTGGGGGGAAGCCGCCACCACGGTTTTGTCCAGGGGCAAAATTCCGGTCCCCTCTTGCCAGAAGGCTCATTACATAGTAAATTTAAACAGGTCTTTCTGCAAGGAGCCCCCGCCCATGAAAGTCAGAGAAAGCAGTTGCCAGGCCCGCATCCTGGTAGTGGACCAGGAGGAATGGTGTCGGCAATTCCTCTCCTCGGTCATCAAGCTTTGCGGCTTCGAAGATTTCAAACTGGTGGACTCGGTGGCCGAGGCCCTGGCGGCCATGGATGAGTGTTCCTTTGACCTGGTGATCGCCGACCACAAGGAGCCGGACTACCAGCGCCTCCTGGAGAATACCCGCAGCCGCTACCCCGCCACCCGCTTCATCATCATGATGCAACGGCGGACCCAGGCGCATCACATGCTTTATTTGGAACAGGTGGACATTGTCTACAAACCGCTGAGCCTGGACGAAATCATCCGCAAGATCCGCCACGCCCTCCACCAGAACCAGTTGCGCCAGGCCGAAGAAGAATTCCGGCGCCTGAAACAGGAAGCGCTGCGCCTCTTTTTGGGCTAATATTTTCCATAGTTGCTGGCGGGCCAGTAGCTGGGACCGCTACCGGACAATTATTGCTGGTGGGGCGGGCCTCCGGGCCCGCCGATTTTTTTATGCTGATTGCTTAAAATGTAGGCCCTGGGCACCCGCCCCTTACCATCCCTCCCTCAAACTACCCCTCCAGCCCCCTCCCACCAGTTCCCGTAGGGTGCGTTCTACGCACCAATAATGGCGCGTGAAACGCGCCCTACATGAATATCTTCCTAGGGCGGGCATTGCCCGCCAATAATAAATGTTCGGACATAAAATAACTTCCTGTGTCCGGAGTTCTCTCTTTACCGTGAAAGTCAGGGTGTAGGGGCGGGTTTTAAACCCGCCCCTACAGAGGCTTTCATTGTTGGGGGTGGCCCGAATCGGGTTATGGTCGTTTAGCCGGCGCCGCACCGGCGGGACGCCGGTGCCACCAAGAAAAGGTGGAAGAAAATATTCGACTGGTCGCAACTCGGTATCAAAGGCAGGTGCGGACCCCTAACCCAACTGCCGCCAGAGGCGGATGCTCTGCGGCAGGGCGAGGGCGGCCTGGTCCGCCGCGTGAAGCGAGGCGAAGACGGCCTGGGCCACGGCCCGGCCCTTGTCTTCCTGGGCTTCCTGCCAGTCGCCATAGGTCAGGGCCCCCACCTTGCAGGCCTCCACGCAGGCGGGCCGGCGGCCGACCCGCTCCCGGTCCGGGCATTGGTCGCACTTGAGCGCCACCGCGGCCCGCTCCGGGGCCTGGTACACCGGGGCGTAGGTGAGCACCCCGAAGGGGCAGGCCATGGCGCACATGGCGCAGCGGATGCAGCGGTGGGCGTCGATCTCCACCGTGCCCCGGGCCGCACTGCGGCTGATGGCCCCGGCGATGCAGACCTCCTGGCAGGGGGCCGGGTCGCAGTGGCGGCACTTGTTGGGGAAGGCGAAATGCAGCCTGCCTGCATAGATGCGCAGCCGGGGCCGGGGCCGCACCTCCTCCCCCATGGCCGCGACCAGCTCTTTGCCCCGGGAATGCTCCACCGCACAGGCCAGGCGGCACTGGAGACAGCCGACGCAGCGCTCCGGCTGAACGATGACGGTTTTCATGAGACCGTTCTCCTCAAGAAATACGTATGAGTAGATTTTCGGCGGCCAAGGGCCGCCCTATATTTAGGCGAGACGCCGGTGCCACTTTTCTTCACCCCCACATCTGCCCCGGGGTTACCGGCTGCCGCACCGGCAGTTGCTGGGCCATGAGCTGGAAATGGAGGCCGGCGTCCTCGATCTCCCCCACGAAGGTGAGGCCCACTAGGCGGCCCGCCCGGTAGACCCGGCGCCGGTAGCGGCCCCGGCGGCGGTCCAGGTCGGCCACCACCTGGCAATCCGGGCCCTCTTCCCCGGGCCCCAGGCCGCCGCTGATGAGGTGGAAACCCCCCAAGGAAATGCTGTTCTGCGGCAGGACCCCCTCGTAGGCGAGGCCGGCGCCCGCCATATTGGCCCCGGCTACCCGCCCCTGGGCCACGGCCCCGGGCCAGATGGGGTAGTAGGCCGGCCGGCCCGTGAGGAAATGGGGCGCCTGGGTGCAGTCCCCGGCGGCGTAGATGTGGGGATCGACGGTCTGAAGGTGGGCGTCCACGATGAGGCCACCCTCGCCGGTGAGCCCGGTGCCCTCCAGAAACTCCAGGTTGGGGGTGACGCCGGTGGCGAAGAGCACCGCGGCGGCGGGAATTTCCCGGCCATCGGTCATTCCCAGGGCCCGCACCCGGCCCCGCTTCCCCAGGACGGCCCCGGGACCGGCGTTCAGGTGCAGCTCCACCCCCCGCCGGGCCAGGGCTTCGTGCAACAGCGCCGCGGCCGGCCCGTCCAACATCCGGGGGAGGGCCCGGGGCTCCGCCTCCAGCAACAGCACCTTGAGGCCCCGGTGGGCCAGGGCCTCCGCGGCTTTTACCCCCACGGCGCCGGCCCCCACCACCGCCACCGGGGCGTCCGCCGGCAGGCCCGCCTCCAGGCGCTGCCAGTCCGTCAGGGTGCGAAGGGTGAAGACCCCCGCCAGGTCTTCCCCGGGAATCCCCGGCAGCCGGGGCCGGGCCCCGGAGGCCACCAGCAACCGGTCGTAGGGCAGGGCCCTCCCGGAGGCCAGGCGCACCTCTTGGGCGCCGGGGTCCACCCGGGTCACCGGCTCACCCAGGACCGCGGCAAACCCCCACCGGTCGAAGTAATCCTCTCCCTGCAGCCAGACCCGGTCCGGGGCCACCTCGCCGCTCAACAGATAAGTGAGCAGGGGGCGGCTGTAAAGGGGCCGGGGCTCGTCGCTGATGAGGGTGATGTCGCTTTCGGGGGCATAGCGCCGGAGCGTTTCCGCGGCCTGGCAACCCGCGGCGCTGGCCCCGATAATCACGTAGCGCATATAATATCTTACCGCAAATTATGGAGTTCGAGAAAGAAAAATAGCTTCGGACTTCGGGTGCTCCAACCCTCCTTATTTCCTCCTCCCAAGGTTGGATGACTGTAGGGGCGGTTCGCGAACCGCCCCTCCTATTACTCGGAGCGAAAAACCGATTGCCCTTTCTGAACCGTAGGGGCACGGCGTGCCGTGCCCTCAAACCCAGCCAAGGCAATTTCTTTAATGCTCCGAGTAATAAGTCACCCCCACCCTGACCCTCGGCCCTCAAGGGGGAAGGAGAAAGCTGTCCTGATCAGGCGAAAAGTGACCCTCGCTCCAGCCTTGCATTAATCCCGGACCTATAGTAGTTTTTTCCTAGCCTTTACCCCCGGAAGCAAGGGGACCGATTTTGTGGGCCAGGCCCTAACTGCCGGCCCTCAAGGTCCGCTTTCGCACCAACCTTCGGCTCAGGGGGAAGGAAATACTGCTAATGGAGGAAGCCTGATGAAACCCATCTCCCGGGCCCTGATGAGTGTCACCGATAAGAGCGGCTTGCTGGAGTTCGCCCAGTTCTTGGCCGGCCACCGGGTGGAAATCCTCTCCACCGGCGGCACCGCCAGGATGCTCCGGGACGGCGGCGTCGCGGTGGTGGAGGTCTCGGACTACACCGGCTTTCCGGAGATGCTGGACGGCCGGGTGAAGACCCTGCACCCCAAGATCCACGGCGGCATCCTGGGGCGCCGGGACCTTGCCAGCCACCAGGACCAGATGGCCCGACAAGGCATCCAGCCCATCGATATGGTGGTGGTGAACCTGTACCAGTTCGAGCAGGCCATCGCCAAACCGGGCTGCACCCTGGAGGACGCCATCGAAAACATCGACATCGGCGGCCCCACCCTGCTCCGGGCCGCGGCCAAGAACTACCAGGCGGTGACGGTGGTGGTTGACCCGGCGGACTATCCCCGCCTCATGCAGGAAATGAAGCTGAACAAGGGAGCCACCAATCTGGCCACCCGCTTCAACCTGGCCGCCAAGGTCTTTAAACTGACCCACGAATACGACGGGGCCATCTACCGCTACCTGGCGGAGAAAGGCCCGGCCTGATAGATGGGCGCGCCACCCGCCGCCGTCGCCCTGAGCCGGGGCCGCCGCCTCGACCTCTCCAGCCCCGACTACTACCAGGACCTGCTCACCGGCATCGCCCGGGAGATCCTGAAGGAGCTCTCCGAGTTGGAGAAGCTGAACCTGGAGTCCCTGGAGGAGAGCGATTTCGATCAGGTGGTGGGCATCACCCACATCCGGCTGCTCAACGAACTCTACTACTGCCTGGGGCAACTGCGGGCCCACGGGGTGGAGCTGGACGTCAAAAGGGCCATCCAGGACCTCAGGGACATCTGGAACCGGTACATCGACGGCACGGGACGCCCCGGGGCCCTGAAATTCCAGGTGGACCCCGGCGAGTCCACGGTGCAATGAAGGAGTTGGGGAAAGTGGACGGGCCGAGGCCCTGGCCTGCCCCCCTCAAGGTATCAAGAAGATTCTTGCAGGTAGGCGTCCTGAAGGGGCGACGGCAGAGCGGCCCCATATCAGGGGGCTAACAATTCGGCTTTCCGATAATGGGCCCCGATGTCTCTCCTTAAGTCCAGGCGGTTGCCGCCAATATTTTCCCGGGGAATGGCCCGGATCTTGCCGTTATCGAAGGCGTTCAGCAGCCGCTGGCGCAGGTTTTCCACCACCTCTCCCGGTTTTTGCCCGGCCTTGACGGTGGCATTGGCCACCAGATAGGCCACCCGGGACCCGTCGGATTTGAACAGCCCCTCCTCGGAGTAATCCATGGCCGAAGGCACCACGGTGATGCCCTTTTTGTCGAAGTAGTCGAAGTCAATTTCCAGGACCTCCCCCTTGGTCAGGGACCAGGGATAGCCCTTCTGCTGCTTGGGGCCGCCGGGGCCGGTCACCAGGGCCAGACACAGGGAAATCTGCCCGGCCCGCACCTCCGGGGCAACCTGGTCCAGGTTGCCGTCCACCATGGCCTGCAGGAGGGCTCCCAGGTTGCGCAACCTCTTGACAATGGGCTGGAACTCGGGCTCCCCGGGGCGGATGTTGATTTCGCAAACCCTGAGCGCCCGGGGCTTGAAGTCCTGGTCAAAGGAGACAAAACAGCCCGGGTATAAGACGCCCTGGCGCAGGGTGCCGTTGTCCTTCATCTTCTTGATCAGAGGTTTGGCGATGGTCTCTTCGGCCAGTTCCAGCAATTCCCGGGATTCCATGGGGTGGGGGGAAATGGAGCCCATGCCGCCGGTAATGGGATTGTCAATGCCGGGCGGGCCCGGGAACCTTTCGGGATAGTCCATGGCGGTGGGCAAGACCTGGTAGTGGCCGTTTCGGTCCACGAAAATGGTGAAGCTGATTTCCACCCCGGACATGCGGGCTTCGATGAGCAGCGGCCAGGGGGATTTTTTCCCGAACTGCTGGGCGTAAGCGTCCCGGTAATCTTTGATCAACAGGTCATGGACGTCTCTGATTTCCCAGGTGTTTATAATGATGCGGGCCCCTTTGCCGCCGGCGCTGTAGGGGTACTTCAACACCGCGCCGCCGTACCGGTGGAGGTAATCCAAACAGCTGCCCCGGACGGCTGGATAATCCCTGGCTTCCACCTCCTGCCATTCAGGGGCCACGGGGATGCCGGCTTCCCGGCACAGACGCTTGCAGGCGATCTTGTCGGCCTCAATGAAGGCCCCTTTCACGTCCAGACCGATGACCCGGTCCCCGAACCCGGCCTCCGCCAGCCGGTCCACTAGACCTTCAAAAATCAAGCCTTCCGGCATGATCAGAGCCATATCGAGGGCTTTTTCCTGAAAAGCCCTGATCAGGGCCTGGGCATAGGCCGGCGCCGAGTTGTCCGCCGTGGGGATGAAAGCCACGGGCCAGTTCATCCGGCTGGCAAAAGGCGGCATGGCCGGGGTGCCCCGGACCACGACCCCCCGGTAGTCGCCGGGGTAAAACTCGCTGGTGGCCCGGCTGGTCTCCAGGGCGGCCAGAAAGGTGCGACCGTCGGTGCCCACGAAGCCGATTTTTACTGGTTTCATGCGGTTCTCTTTTCCGGAATGGTTTTGGGAGAAATAACTATAGCATCATGCAGACGGTTGAAAAAGACCAAAAGGTGAGAAGATAAAATATGACCAAAATAATATAATGGCGGGTTTAAAACCCGCCCCCACGATCCTCCCTGGCCACCTCCCCGAGTCCAGCGTCCGGCTTAGACCTACTGCTCAGACCGCCCCAGCGGCCTGGGTCTTGGCCTCCATCTTGGCGTTGAACTTGGCCGCATCGATGACGAATCTTTCGTGGTGGCCCTGGGAGATGGTGTCCATACCATCGTCAGCCACCAGGGAAAAGGTGAGTTTGCGCCCCTCCACTTTCTCCAGCATGCCCTTGACCGTCACCGTCAGCCCCGGCGGGGTGGCGGCCACGTGGCTCAGGTTAATGTGGATGCCCACGGTCTGCTCCCGGGGCCAGTCGAGATGGGGGTTGAGGGCCTGGATGCAGGCCCACTCGAAGAGCCCCACCATGAAGCCGGTGGCCAATACCCGGGGCATCACCTGGAACTCCGGGGCCTCGGGGTAGAGGTATGGCACGGTTTTGTTGTCCGGCACTGGATATTTAAATTCAAAAGTGAGGCCGGGCTGCAGGGAATCTTTCATGGGGCACCTCCAAGCACAGCTTATATTAATCCGGAAGATGAAATTGCCTGAGATATTCTTTTAGTTTCCCTTGGTTTTCTTCATCAAGGTAAGGACAGCCAAGGGGGCCTAGAGCCCCCTGGCCCACCTGCACGGCGAAAACCATGCAGGTGGGCTGGCCACAGGCACCACAGTTGGTTCGAGGCAAAAGTTTAAGGATTTCCAAGACGCGAGGTGGCGCGGCAACTTCGAAACTCGGGGCAATTTCTCCCCGCCGCTCCCAGGTGGCGTTGATCTCCTCCTTTAACCACTCCAGAATATCCTCAGCCTCGGCCTGGTCTTTAACAATATTGATGGCGATCTCATGTGAAGTCAGGGTTATCAGCGTG
>DASWLF010000391.1:0-4956 GCA_036396255.1 Desulfobaccales bacterium | reverse complement strand
TGGCAAGACCCCCCAGGGGTGGGGTTACGCCGTGTTCGGCAAGGTAATCAAAGGCAAAGAGGTGTTGGACCAAATCAAGGCGGTGGCCACCACCACCAAAGGCATGCATCAGAACGTGCCGGCGGAGCCGGTCACCATCGTCAAGGCCTCGGTGGTGCAGAAATAGCAAAATTTCCGCAAGTACCTTTACTTGTGGAGCGTATCATAATTAGCTGGACATAAATTCAGATCCGGAGCGCTGGACTTGGCAGGGTTAAGTCCCCCTTTGAAAAAGGGGATCTGGGCAGGAGTGTCCTGCGGAGATTTTGCAAAAGGGCTTGGACAAATCAACCTGGGAAATGCGGCCGCAGGATTATCCAGGGCGGGCGCAGGGATAAACCGATCGATAAAAACCCCCTCTCCCCTGCGAGGGGAGAGGGATGGGGTGAGGGGTGGCTTCATTGGCTGGCCACACCCCCCTCACCCTACCCTCTCCCCCCTTGGGGGGAGAGGAGAAAAATCAAAGAACTGCGTATGTTATTGGGAGTTGGCTGATTTGATTGGTTTTCTTAATGGTCTGGTAGCAAGAACCTTGCCGGACACTATTGCCCTGACCCCCCTTTAGGAAAGGGGGGAAAACCCTGCCTTTCCGATGTTACCTTAATTATGAAACAGACCACTGGTTGCCACCAATCGAATATTTTTCTGCCAACTTTTCTCGGTGGCACCGGCGTCCCGCCTGTGCGGCGCAGACTAACGAGCCATGACCCCGATGAGGGCCACCAAGAAGGAGGAAAAGGTAGAACCGCCGCCCCCGGCGGTTCAGGCGCCGGCCCGGAAGCGCCGCCGCCGCTCGGGGTAGTTCTGCACCGGACCCCCATTTGGGTCATTTTAGTTCCGCGGCCGCCGCCGCATCCACCAGCCAGTGCAGTTCGCCGGCCTCAGGGCGAATGAGTTGGGCCGGCAGCCGCCCGGGATCGTAAGGGCCATGCAGAATTTCCCGCAGGACCCGGGCCTTGGACTTGCCCGCCACCTGAAAGACCACCATGGCGGCCTGATTGAGAATGGGGGCCGTCAAAGTGACCCGGTGAAACTCCTGCTCGGCCATATAGACCTGGGCCACCCATCGCTGCTGCTCCTGGAGCACCGGCGTTCCCGGGAACAGGGAGGCGGTGTGGCCGTCTTCCCCCAGCCCCAGAAGAACCAGGTCCAGGCGGGGGGGGCCGCCGCCGAAGAATTCCCGCAGCAAGGCCTCATAACGGGCCGCGGCTGCCGCCGGGGTGGCGCCGCACTCCAGGGGATGCACCTGGCTCCGGGGGATGGGCACCCGGTCCAGCCACAACTCCCGGGCCAGGCGGAAGTTGCTCCGGGCATCGTTTAGGGGAACGCAGCGCTCGTCGCCCCAGAAGACGAAGGTGCGGTCCCAGGGCCCCTGGTCCTTCCAGGGCGCCTGGCCCAGAAGCTCGTAGGTGCGCCGGGGGGTGCGCCCTCCCGAGAGGGCCACCCCGAACCGCCCCCGGGCGGCGACGGCCTGCTCAGACTGCCGGACCAACCGGGCCGCCGCCGCCCGGCTCAGGGACTCCAGGTCGGGGTAGACCTGGATCATGCCTGCTCCAGAGTTACCCGGCAAATGGCGGCGTCCTCCTGGCATTGCAGGAAAGTGGGCATCGCCCAGCTGCGCCCGTCCTGGGCGATCAAGGTTTCCGCGGTTTCCGGCCCCCAGGTGCCGGCCTGGTAATTGGGGAAATCCGTGGGTTTGATCCGGTCCCAGACCTCCAGAACCGGGGTGAGGATGGACCAGGCCGCCTCCGTCTGGTCGGCCCGCATGAACAGGGAGGCGTCCCCCCGCATGACGTCCAGCAGCAATGTTTCGTAAGCCTCGGGCGCCGCGGTCTTGAAGGCCTCCCGGTAGTAGAACTGCATGATCACCGGCGACAGGCGCATGGTGGGCCCCGGGTGCTTGGCCTCGAAGCGCAGCAGGATGCCTTCCTCCGGCTGAATGGCGATGATCAGCCGGTTGGGGCGCCAGTCCAGCACCGCGCTGGCCGGAAAGGTCTGGTGGGGCACCGGCTGAAACTGGATGGAGACTTCCGAGATCTTGGCGGGCAGCCGCTTGCCGGTGCGCAGATAAAAAGGCACCCCTTGCCAACGCCAGTTGTCCACGTAGAGCTTCACCGCGGCAAAGGTCTCGGTGGCGGAATCGGCCGCCACCCTGTCCTCGGCGCGGTAGCCGGGAACGTGCTCGCCTGCGATCCAGCCGGCGCCGTACTGGCCCCGCACCGCGAATTTGTGCACCTGGTCCGGGGCAATGGGCCGGATGGCGTGGAGGACGTCCACCTTCTTGTTGCGCACCTCGTTGTCATTGAAAGACAGGGGCGGCTCCATGGCGATGAGGCACATGATCTGCAGCAGATGGTTCTGAATCATGTCCCGCAGGGCCCCGGCCTGGTCGTAATAGGACCCCCGGTGCCCCACCCCGCCGCCCTCGGCCACGGTGATCTGCACGTGGTCGATGTAGC
Organism: Desulfobaccales bacterium; assembly: GCA_036396255.1. Lineage (GTDB taxonomy): Bacteria > Desulfobacterota > Desulfobaccia > Desulfobaccales > 0-14-0-80-60-11 > DASWLF01. The sequence continues at coordinate 2,458 of DASWLF010000391.1, read as the reverse complement.
GGCGGTTCCAGACGGGCTCAAAAAGGGTGTTGGCAAAGCGGAAGGCCATGATGTTCTGCACCGTCTCTTTGCCCAGGTAATGGTCGATGCGATAGATCTGGGATTCGTGGAAGATCTCGGTGAGGGTGCGGTTCAACTCCCGGGCCGAAGCCAGGTCGTGGCCAAAGGGCTTCTCCACCACGATGCGGCACCGCTTCCGGTCCAGGTGCAGTTTGGCCCGGGCCAGCCCCCGGGCCACCGGCCCAATCAGGCCCGGCGGCAGCCCCAGGTAAAAGATGCGGTTGGCCCGCGCCCCCCATTCCTGGTCCTGGTCCGTTAGCTTTTGGGCCAGCTCCTGAAAGACTTCGGGCTGTTCCAGGTCCGCGGTCATGAACGCCAGGTGGCGGGCGAAGTCGTTCCAGTCCTGGTCAGCGGTTTTGCCCTGGCGGGAAAATTGATCCACCCCCTGGCGCAGATGCTGGCGGAACTCCTTGCCGCTCACCCGGCGGTGCCCCGTACCGATGATCAAAAACTGCTGCGGCAGCCAGTGGTCCCGGAACAGGCTGTAAAGGGCCGGCACCAGCTTGCGCCAGGACAGATCCCCGGCCGCGCCGAAGATGACGAAAACGGTGGGCTCCGCCTGGGGGTTGTTTCCCATCTCCGACCTCCTCAATCCTTGGTCCAGGCGGTATGGAAGGCGCCTGGGGCATCCACCCGTTCGTAGGTGTGGGCGCCAAAAAAGTCCCGCTGGGCCTGGATCAGGTTGGCCGGCAGCCGGGCGCTGCGATAGGCGTCAAAATAGGCCAGGGAAACCATCAACGCCGGGGCTGGCAGCCCTAACTCCGCGGCCGCTCCCACCACGTCCCGCAGGTCGGTTTGCCGGGCCATGAATTCCTGCCCCAGGTGCGGGTCCAGGAGCAGGTTAGGAAGGTCCGGCCGGTTCCTGAAGGCCGCCCGGATGTCCTCCAGCAGGGCCGCCCGGATGATGCAGCCCCCCCGCCAGAGGCGCGCCACCGCCTCCAGGTCCAGCCCATAACCGTACGCTTCGGAGGCTTTCCGGAGCAGAGCCAGACCCTGGGCATAAGTGACGATCATCCCGGCGTACAGGGCGTTTTTGAGCTTGCCCAGGACCCGCTCCCGGTCCCCGCCGAAAACCAGGCGGGGGCCCTGGAGGACCTGGGAGGCCGCCAGCCGCTCCGCCTTGCAGCCCGACAGGTCCCGCATCACCACCGCCACGTCTATGGTGGGCGTCCCCACCTGCAGGTCCATGGCGTCCCAGGAGGTCCACATGCCGGTGCCCTTTTGCTTGGCCTGGTCGAGAATCATCTCCACCAGGGGCTGGCCGCTGCCTTCATCCTGGCGGCCAAGAATTGCGGCGGTGATTCCCACCAGGAAGGAGTTCAGCTCCGAGCGGTTCCACCCCTCGTAAATATCCTTAATCTCCCCGGGGGTTAACCCCAGGCCCCGTTTCAGCAGATCATAGGTCTCGGCGATGAGCTCCATGAAGCCGTACTCGATGCCATTGTGGACCATCTTGACGTAGTCCCCGGCGGAGCCGGGCCCCAGGTAGGCGACGCAGGGGGCGCCGTTCACCTTGGCTGCGGCGGCTTCCAGCATGGGCCGGATGCGCTCGTAGCCCGCTTTAGGCCCCCCGGGCATCAGGCTGGGGCCATGGCGGGCCCCGGCTTGGCCCCCGGAGATGCCCATGCCCATGTAGAGCAGGCCCTTGCCGGCAACTTGCTTGGCTCTCCGGTTGGTGTCGGTGAAATGCGAGTTGCCGCTGTCGATGAGCAGGTCGCCGGCTTCCAGGAAAGGCATAACTTCCCTGATCACCGCATCCACCGGCTGCCCGGCCGAGACCAGCATGATGATGGCCCGGGGCTTCTTGAGGAAGCCGGCGAACTCTTGCAGGCTGTAGCCCGCCCGGATGTCCCGGGGGCCCACTTCGGTAGCCATGAACTCCCTGGTTTTCTCCGCCGTCCGGTTGTACACCGCCACCGCAAAGCCGTGGTCCGCCAGGTTCAGTACGAAGTTCCGGCCCATCACCCCCAGGCCGATGAGCCCTAGGTCACATCCCGGTTGGCTCATCGGACGTCTCCCGGTCTCCCGGCGCCGCCCCGGCGGGGCGACCCCGCCTCTCCCCGCCAGGAACTGGCCCAGGTAACCAGGGGGTTCTGACCCATCACGGTTTCTCCTGTTTTTCCAGGGCCACCACCTTGGCCAGACGGCGCTGGAATCGCTCCGTTCCCTTGAAGCGGGCCTTAAGAAAGGTCTGGACCAGTTCCCAGGCCAGGGCATAGCAGGTCACCCGTCCGCCCAGACACATAATGTTCATATCGTCGTCCTCCACCCCCTGGTGGGCCGAGTAGGGGTCGGTGATCAGGGCGGCCCGCACTCCCCGCACCTTGTTGGCCGCGACGCAGGCCCCCACCCCGCTGCCGCAGACGGCCAGGCCCCGCTCCACCTCCCCCCGGGCCAC
>DASWLF010000390.1:0-3222 GCA_036396255.1 Desulfobaccales bacterium | reverse complement strand
TGTTCATATTAGTGACCTTTAATTTTGAATCACAAAAACCATATGAATTATTTGTTCCAATATATATGTTAATTATCGGCTTTACTTTAGGTATACTGGCAAAAAGGTTTCCTTTCGCAAAAAGTTTAGGAAACTGACCTTGCAATAAGCAAAAAGCAAATAGGGGGATTTACTAAATGGATAATGACAATTTAGTTTTGAATTCTCATGGCAATTGGGAATTTCATACAGATGAGATTCGCTGGAAGGGCACAACAGTTGTAAGTGTGAAGGAAGTTTTCCGGCTCAAATGGGCGATAATATTAGGAGGATTAGGAGCTTTTTTGGGAGGAATAGCAACTATAGCATTAGCTATAATTGAAATAATCAAATACTACAATTAATACAAATTTGCTTTATTCTAATCAGTTAACCTTAGCTCTGCCATAGCCGGAAAGAAATGAGTTATTTTCTGAAAAAGGAGAAATCGAAAAACATGCCAATAGAGCAGACCCTATCCCTGATCAAGCCCGATGGGGTGCAGCGGGGCCTAGTCGGCGAGGTCATCGGCCGCTTTGAGAAACGCGGCCTCAAGATCCGGGCCCTGAAGATGGTGCGCCTGACCCTGGAGCAGGCCCGGGCTTTTTATGTGGTGCATCAGGACCGCCACTTCTACGACAGCCTCACCCGATTTATGAGTTCCGGGCCCATCGTCGCCCTGCTCCTGGAAGGGGAAAACGCGGTCCATGCCAACCGGGACCTCATGGGGGACACCGATTACCGCCAGGCGGCTCCCGGCACCATCCGGGCCGACTTCGCCCGGGAAATCGAAGCCAATATCGTCCACGGCTCCGACAGCCCGGAGAACGCCCGCATGGAAATCGACTTCTTCTTCAACTCCCTGGAACAGGTGTGAGAGAGGTAGGGCGGGCCTCCGTGCCCGCCACCGTTCAGGGCATTCCGAAACCGCGGCCCCAGAGTCCTGCCCCCCGCAAGGAGCCATAAAAATTCTGCGCCAGTAAGTTACAGGGTATTTTTCCCTGAGCGAAGACCAGAATCCGCTAACCCCTTCCCCCGACCCCGCCCCACACCCCCCAACTTGACAACGGTGAGAGGCATCCCCATTTTACAGGGTACAAGGTTAAGGTTGGAGCAGGGGAGCGCCTCAACCCCGCCGGTGGAGGCGCTAGGGTTTGGTTGCGAGAATCAGCGTAAATAATTTCGAGCCTTCTCAAAGACCAGGACTACATAAAGTCCCCCTTTGAAAAAGGGGGATTTAAGGGGCTTATAAAATCCCCCCTAACCCCCCTTTGGAAAAGGGGGGGATAAAAATGGGTCTCAAATAAGGCGCGAACTTCTGCAATTAAATGCTAGTGTTGTGTTTCAGAAATATCTTGCCTTAAGGAATCAACTTTTTTCCCTCCCCCTTGATGGGGGAGGGTCAGGGTGGGGGTGATCCGGTAGGGGCGGTTCGCGAACCGCCCCTACACCCCCTCCCCCCAACCCCCTCCCACCAGGGGAGGGGGAGATTTATTGCCAAAACTTAGTAAAGGTACTTGTGAAACACGATAATAGGGTCTGGGATACGCCCTTGAAGCAGCCCCGAGCCAGGAGGTGGACATGAGTGCTGAAGCTCCCGAGACCGCGGCCAGGAAAGCCTCGGCCCGCCCCCGGGTCCGGCGCTCCCCCGGGGGGCCGCTCCTGGAGCAGATCAAAAGCGTCCTTCAGGGCGCGGCCCGGCACCGGAGGCAGCGCGGCCGGCCCTTCGTCACCCTGAGCTACGCCCAGAGCCTGGACGGCAGCATTGCGGCCCGTCCCGGCCGCCCCCTGGCCCTCAGCGGTCCCCAATCCATGACCTTCACCCATTCCCTGCGCGCTCTCCACGACGCCATCCTGGTGGGCATCGGCACGGTGCTGGCGGACAATCCCCGTCTCAGCGTCAGATTGGTGGACGGCAGGAGTCCCCAACCCGTCATCGTGGACAGCCGCCTGCGGTTTCCGCCTTACGCCAATTTGCTGCGCAACGGCCGCGCCCCCTGGATTGCCACCTGCGACGAGGCCGACCCCCAGCGCCAGGAGGCCCTGGAGGCCGCCGGGGCCCGGGTGCTGCGCCTGCCGGGCCAGAACGGCTGGGTGGACCTGACCGCCCTCCTGGACCATCTGGGCCAGCAGGGCGTCAACCACCTGATGGTGGAAGGCGGCGCCCAGATTATCACCAGTTTCCTGGCTTCCCGCCTGGTGGACCAGATGGTCCTGACCATCGCCCCCCTGTTGGTGGGGGGGCTCAGGGTGGTGGACCACCAGGGGCCTTCTCCCCTGCGGCGGTTTCCCCGCCTGCGCCACCTCAGTTACCAGCAGCTGGGCGATGACCTGGTGCTGCGGGGCGAGCCGGACTGGGGGGGGTAGATGGAAAGGCAAGCCCTTTATTTCACTGCGCCCCAGCAAGTGAGCTTAAAGACCGAAAAGGTGCCCTCCCCCGCCTTCGGCCAGGTGCTGGTCCAGACCCTGATTTCCGCCATCAGCCCCGGCACCGAACTGCTCATCTACCGGGGCCTGGCCCCCCAGGACCTGCCCAGGGACCAGACCATCGCGGCCCTGGCCGGGGATTTCGCCTTTCCCCTGAAATACGGCTACGCGGTGGTGGGCCGGATCATCAAGCTGGGCCGGGGCGTCGCTCCGGACTGGCAGGGGAAGCTGGCATTCGCCTTTAATCCCCACGAGAGCCACTTTCTGGCCACCCCCGACGAACTCTTGATGCTGCCCCCCGGCCTGGGGCCCGAGGACGCGGTTTTCTTCCCCAACATGGAAACCGCGGTCACCCTGCTCCTGGACGGCCAGCCATTGATGGGCGAGCAGGTGGCCATTTTCGGCCAGGGCATCGTGGGGTTGCTGCTCACCGCGCTCCTGTCCCGCTGGCCCCTGGCCTCCCTGGTGACCCTGGATCTGCACCCCCGGCGCCGGCTGCTCTCGGAAAACCTGGGGGCCCATGTTAGCCTGGACCCCGCCGCCCCGGACGCCCAGGCCCGGCTGCGGTCACATCTGCAAGGCTCCGGCCCTTATCCCGGAGCCGACCTGACTTACGAGGTTTCCGGGAACCCCAACGCCCTGGACCAGGCCATCGGGGCCACGGGCTTCACCGGCCGGGTGGTCATCGGCTCCTGGTACGGCCGCAAAAAGACGGAGCTGGAACTGGGGGGCCGTTTCCACCGCAGCCGGGTGCAGCTCGTCAGCAGTCAGGTGAGC
>DASWLF010000389.1:0-8131 GCA_036396255.1 Desulfobaccales bacterium | reverse complement strand
TGTGCGCCGTGGGCCTACTGGCCCGGGCTTCCTACGCCCTGGCCCGCACCCCGGTGCTGGCCCTGTTTGCCGCCTATCTGGGCGCCGGCCCCGAAGCCATCGGTTTCTGCGTCGCCATCTCCACCGTCACCGGCATCTTCTTCAAGATGCCAGCCGGGGTGGTCTCGGACATCCTGGGCAAAACCCGCACCCTGTTCATAGGCCTGGCCTGCTTCGCCTTCATCCCCCTAGCCTACCTGCTGGTTTCCACCTATCAGGCCCTGGTGGTGGTGCGCTTCTTTCACGGTTTTGCCACCGCCATCTACGGCCCCGTGTCCATGGCGGTCATCGTCAGCGTGGCCGGGGTCCGACGGGGCGAGATGCTCTCGTGGTTCTCCTCGGTCACCATCATCGGCAACCTCCTGGGCGCCCCCCTGGGCGGGTTCCTGCTGACCTGGCTGTCAGGGGCCGGGGCGCCGCAACTGCTTCACTTCCATATTATTTACGGGGTGGTGGCGGCCCTGGGCTTCGCCTCTCTGGCCATGGCCCTCTGGGTGCTGCGGGGCCGGGTCCCGGAACCGGAGCCGGCTCAAGGCCGCACCCTGGCCGCGGTTTTGACCCAATTCAAGACCGGCCTCAAGGAAATCCTCCTGGATCGCCGGGTCTTTCTCACCAGCAACCTGGAAGGGGTGCAGAACCTCTCCCTGGGGGCCCTGGAGGCCTTCCTGCCCATCTACGCGGTGCAGATTGCCGGGTTCACCGCCTTTCAGGCGGGGCTGCTCTGGGGGGTGCAGGTGGTGGCCACCATCGCTTCCAAGCCCATCATGGGCCGGCTCTCGGACCGCTACGGCCGCCAGCCTCTGCTTTTTTGGGGGATGTTCGTCTGCGCCGTGCCCTTCGCCTTGATCCCCTGGTTCCGGGACTTCCCCATCCTGCTGCTCCTGGCGGCCCTGTTCGGCCTGGGGGAGGCCGTGGTCACCTCTTCGGCCGCAGCCCTGGTGGCGGATTACTGCCGGCAGGACCACCTGGGTTCGGCCATGGGGACCTTCGGCACCATCTTCGATGTGGGCCACGCCGCGGGACCGCTGCTGGCCGGGGCCTTGATCGGCTTCTGGGGCGGGGCGGACTTCCGGGGGCCATTTGCCATTATTGCCGCCATCTTAATTCTGGCGGCGCTGGCCTTCCGGGCAGGAGTAACGGCAGGGAGTTCAAGGGAAAGTCAGGGCGGGGGTTAAACCTGCCCTTATTTCTTATACTGATACCTGTGAATTGAAAGTCGACTAGGAATATGTGAACCAGCCACCCCCGGCTGTTCTTGAGAGGCGGGTAAGCCTGCTCCGCATTACGTTGAACCCCTGGTTCCAGTTTTGCATCAACTCAGCGATTGTTGGTGAGGTCTGCAAATTATTTTTTCCCTGCCGCCAGGCCTTTTCGGATCTTTTCCCGTTCCAGCTTTTTCTCATAAGCGGCATCGATTTTTAATAACAATTCCTCCAGGGGGCACGGCTTCAGGAGGTAGTCATAGCCCCCCAGTTTGATGATCTCCAGGGCCGCCTCCATGGAGGCGTGGCCCGTGAGAATGATGACCTCCACGTCCGGATGGTCCTTCTTGATGGCCGCCAGGGTCTCGATGCCGTCCATCTCCGGCATTCTGATATCCAACAGCACCACGTCGTAAGCCTGCCGGTTAATCTCCTTTAGGGCCGCGGCGCCGCTGGCCAGGGAATGGACTTCCAGCCCCTGGGCCGCCAGCATCTTCCCCAGGGTCACCCGGAAGCGCTCTTCGTCGTCCACCAACAATATCCTGGGAGCGCTCATGTAAGCAATGACTCCACGTCGGGCCTCCGGGGGAGGATGATGGTGAAAGTGGTGCCCCGGCCCACGATGCTTTGCACCGTGATCTCCCCTCCCAGCCTCTGAATGATGCCATGACAGATGGAAAGCCCCAACCCGGTGCCCTTCCCCTCCGCCTTGGTGGTGAAAAACGGATCGAAAATTTTTTCCAAATCCGCTGGCGGAATGCCGCAACCGGTATCGCGGATCATGATATGGACCGAGCCGTTTCCCTGCCGGCCGGTGGTGATGGTGATGGTGCCGTCCTTGCCAATGGCATGGGCGGCGTTGGTCAACAGGTTCAGGAACACCTGCCGCAACTGGGGGGCATCGCTGTAAATGGCGGGCAAATTCTGGTCATATTTCCTGACGATCTTGATGTTGTGGTGCCTGGCTTCTTTTTCCACCAGCATGGTCATGTCTTCGATGGTCCGGTTGACGTCCACGGCCTGAATCACCGGCTGCCGCTTGCGGGCGAAGTCCAGCAAGTTGCGGACGATCTCCGTACAGCGGTCCACCTGCTGGACGATCTGGCGCAGGGAGCCCTTAAGTTCTTCCCTTTCCCGGGGCCCGGCGATTTCCTCCTTGGTCAGCAGGAGCTGCATCCACTCGGCTTCCTGGCGAATAATGGCCAGAGGATTGTTGATTTCGTGGGCAATGCCGGCGGACAGTTGGCCGATGGCGGCAAGCTTCTGGGATTGGAGCAGGCGCTCATCCAGGAGCCAATTTTTTTTATCGGGCGTCATCAGGGACCCCATCACCCGGTGGCGTCAAGCATCATGGCCACCGGAGGCGACCACCTAATAACTGCTTTAGCTCGTTCAATCCCATTGGGGCCTGATGCCAGGTTGCGTTAATGGCAAGAATTTTTCCCGGAGGTTGGTGGCGACGGCGTTGCGCCGGTGCCGGCCCAGACTAAAGCTTGCGGCTCCAGATAAAAAGGTGGGCTTAAAGGCAACTCGGCGGGGCCGGGACTGGGAAGGCCTATGAGGGCCGGCCCTTCAAGCCTTACCTTCCTGGATCAACTTCCTCTCGTAAGCCTGGCGCATCTTCTCCAGCAGTTCGTCCAGGGCCACCGGTTTCATGACGTAGTCGAAGGCTCCCAGCTGCATGCCCTGGATGCCCGACTCCACCGAGGCGTGCCCCGTCAGCATGATCACTTCCACCAGGGGTTTTTTCTTCTTAATTTCCCGCAAGGTCTCGATGCCGTCCAGACCGGGCATCTTAACATCCAGGATGACCACGTCGAAGTTGCCGTCATTGATCAACTCCAGTGCCTTGTAGCCGCTTTCCGCGCCGATGACCTCGATACTCCGGGCCTGCAGTCGTTTGACAATGGTCTCCAGGAAATCCTCTTCGTCGTCAACTATCAAGACCTTGAACTTCTCCATACAGCCACCTCCTCAGGTCATTTTACCGGCAGATAGATGGTAAACGTGGATCCCTTGCCTTCTTCGCTGGCTACCAGTATTCTGCCGCCCAATTTTTCGATAATTCCGTAGGATATGGAAAGGCCCAATCCGGTCCCCTTACCCACCTCCTTGGTGGTGAAAAATGGATCGAAGATTTTATTTATCATTTCTTTGGCAATGCCAGGACCATTATCGGCAATCTCAATGCTGATTTCTTGGTTTTTAGCTCTATATTGGGTCCTGATGATAATTTCACCATTTTTGCCAATGGCGTCTATGGCATTATTGATGATATTGAGAAAGACCTGCTGCAGTTGGGCCGGGTCACTCAAGAGCAGAGGGAGGTCCGGGGAGTAATCCACCTGGATATCGATGTTGCGGTAACGGGCTTCGTTCTCCAGGAAGTCGATGCTCTCATCCAGGACGCTGTTGATACTCACCCTCTCGGAAATCGGTTCCATCCGCCGGGCAAAGCCCAAAAGACGGTGGGTCACCGTTTTGGCCCGGTTGGTGTGGGATTCAATCTTGCCCACCGCATCGGCAAACTCCTGAAAATTCTTGCTTTTCGGGATATCCTCCATTTTCAGCAGGTCTTTGATCCAGCCGGCCTTTTCCGCGATAACCGCCAGGGGGTTGTTGATTTCATGGGCGATGCCCGCGGCCATCTTTCCCAGGGCGGCCATCTTGCTTTCTTGCATGGCTATTTCGTCACTCACCGCTTTCTTCCGTTCCATCTGCATCAGTTCCTGCATCATGGACCGGGTGGTGAAGACCGCGCCCAGGGTGATGAGCAAGACCCCCCCCAGGCCGATGAGGGCCGCCATGAATCTCGCCCTTAGCAGCGGCGTCAGTTGCTCCGTGGGATCTTCCCGGATGACCATCACCCACTTTTTGGCCTTGATGAGGCTGGCGGCGAAGAGATAGTTCTCCTCGCCAAAGCTCAGGTCCTCCACCTGGGTGCCGGTGGTGGCCGAAAAATCCGGGCTTTTGGGCTGCCCCAAGACCTCGCCGCTGAGGCGCGGCCCGGTCTGCAGGACATTTTTGCGGTTGATGATGAAGGCGTCCCCCTTTTTGCCGATCCAGGCAGCCTGCACCATGTGGTCAATAATGTCGGAGTCGATAGTGGCCCGGAGAATCCAGCTCTGGTTCTTTTCCCTGACCAGCACCGCGATGATGAAATGGGGAATTTTCCGAAACCCCATGAAGACGTCGCTCACATAGACGCCGGTGGACATCACCGCGTAGAACCAGTCCTCGTTCTTGTAATTGACCGCCTTCAGGATGCTGTAGTACGGCCCCACGTAGGCCAGGTGGTTGCCGTCCTGGTCGATGACCCCGATGTCCAGGAAGGACTTGGAACGGGTCTGGATGATGTTGAAGACCCGGTGCAGATAATCTTCGTTTTTCAGCTGCTCCACGGAATGGGTGTTGGCCAGGCTGATGAGCTGGGAGATCCTCTCATCGAAAAACAGATCAATGGAGCTGCAGCGGTTCTCCACCAGGGTCTTCATGTTTTCTTTGATCTTGGCGGTGTAAGAGACGCTGAACTGGTGATAGATGACCCCCCCCAGGATCAACAGCGGCACTACAGCAAAACTGAGGGTGGCCAGGATGATGTCCCACCATAATTTTCTGTATTGTTTGGCTTCCATGAGGATGCCTGCTCTAAGCCTCCGTCAGGCTGAGGGTAAAGAGATCAAATGGGTTGTTGCCCCCACCACCGGCTCTGGAAAAACCATCCCCTTCCCTGATGGTCTTCCTGGGCGAAGCAATGCATCGAGGTGCACACCCCAACATTGAGGTATTAAGCAATGGCCGTTCCATAATGGCGTCCCAGGGCACAAATAAGTTAACTCGTGAACATAAAAGGGCAAAATGAATGTGGCGCTGGAACTTTTCTCTCAGTCCGGGAAAGCGCCTGTCAATTATTTTTGCAGGTTGTAAAGGACAGATCACGCCTTCCGCCTCTTTTTGATATAATTATAGCATCTTATATGGGTTGCGGGACAGTTGTCAAGTTTCGGGGAGGCTGCTGTCCTGCCAGCGTTTCTCCTTGAATCTCCTCTGGTTATGGGCTAAATTTTTTGTTAATATATATATTTATATATATGGGCAGGCAACGGCTGCCGGGAAGAGAGTCTTATGGAGCGTTATGAAGATCCCCGTTGGGTCGCAAGCCAGGCCCTGAGTCTTGATTACCATCACGCCATGGCGGATTTCGTGGGAGAGCACGGCCTCAAAGAGGGGGATCTGGAGGAACTGGCCCCGCGCCTGAGCGCCCTGGATCAAGAGATCGCCGCCCACCGGGCCAACGGCAGGCTGGGTTTCATGGAACTGCCGTACCAGGACCAGGTTCTTCAGGAGGTCCGCAAGGTCAGCAAGCCCATTACCGATTGGTGCTGGCACGTTGTGGTCCTGGGCATCGGAGGCTCGGCCCTGGGAGCCCGGGCCCTGCACCAGGCCCTGTGCCACCCTCAGTTTAACCTGTTTCCCATGGCGAGGCGGCAGCACCGGCCCGCCCTATGGGTGGCGGACAACATCGATCCCGACTACTTTTACGGCTTGCTGGACGGCCTGGAGCTCAAGCGCACCGCCTTCAACGTCATCAGCAAGTCGGGCAGCACCGCGGAAACCATGGCCCAGTTCCTCTGGGCCTACCATCTCCTGAAGACCCGGGTGGGCCAAGACAAGGCCCGGGAGCGTCTCATCGTCACCACGGACCCGGAGAAAGGGCCCTTGCGGCAACTGGCCCGCCAGGAAGGTTTCCCCTCCCTGAGCGTCCCCCCCAACGTGGGGGGCCGCTTCTCGGTGCTCTCCGCCGTGGGGCTGTTGCCCGCCTCCCTGGTGGGCATCAATGTTAAAGAACTCCTGGCCGGCGCCCGGTTCATGGACCAGCGCCTGCAAGCGGCGGCGCCGGCCCGCAACCTGGCCTACCGCCTGGCGGCCCTTTTTTACCTCTTTGCCGCGGTCAAGCAGCGGCCCATCCTGGTGATGATGCCCTATGCCACCACCCTGGCCGGCATGGCAGATTGGTTCTGCCAGCTCTGGGCCGAGTCGCTGGGAAAAAAGTTCGCCCTGGACGGCCAGGTGGTGAACGCCGGCAGCACCCCGGTGCGCGCCGTCGGCGCCACCGACCAGCATTCCCAACTGCAGCTTTACATGGAAGGCCCTCAGGATAAGCTCATCGCCTTCCTGCAGGTGGAGAAGTTCCAGCACCGACTGGAAATTCCCGACCTGTTCGGCCACCATGAGGACTTGAGTTACCTGGGAGGCCACTCGTTGAATGAACTTCTGGAAGTGGAGCGGCAGGCCACCGCCTTCAATCTCACGAAGGCGGGGAGGCCCAACCTCACCTTGCGCCTGCCGGAGATCAACCCCTTCACCGTGGGCCAGCTCATTTTTCTCCTGGAGGTGGCCACGGTGGCGGCGGCCGCCCTTTCTGGCGTGAACCCCCTGGACCAACCGGGGGTGGAAGGCGGCAAACAGACGACCTATGGGCTCATGGGCCGGCCGGGGTTTGAATCCCGGCGGCAGGAATTCAGTGCGGCCCCGCCCCCTTTGGAGAAATACATTATTTCCTGATCGTCCATGAAAGCCTTAAATTTTAAAATTTCCTGGTGGCGTCCGGGGAAGGACCTTGACACCTTTGGGTTGGTCAAGTTCTTTTCTCTGCCCGGGTTTATTGTTATTTTGATCTTCACCGGCATCCTGACGGTGCTCCTCACCCTGCGGGCCCAGCAGATGGCCCTGAAAAAAAATGAAGACTACCTGCTGCTCCTGGCGGCTAACCTGAACCATCAAATTTATCAACAATTCCTTCTGCCCACCGCCTTTGAAAAGGGCGGCCGCATCACCTTGTCGGACCCGGAGCAGGCTGGCCGCCTGGATATGGTGGTACGCAACACCATCCACGGCTTTCACGTGGAACAGCTGAACCAGTATGACCAGGAGGGGGTGTTTTCCTACAGCACCGCCAGTTTGCCCCTGGGGAAGAAATGCGATGATGTTCCGGGGGTGAGAAAAGCCCTGGCCGGAGAAAACTACTTTGAGCTCCCAGGCTACAACACCTTCTGGAGCATCTTTTGGCCCGGCGGCGCTAAGAAACAGCACCTCAAGGCCTACATCCCCTTCCGCCTGGAGGAGAAGTTGGTTCCCCATTCGGGCCCGGTGGTGGGCGTCTTCGAGATTACCCAGAATATTTCCGGAGACCTGGCGGAAATCGGCAATTACCGGCTCATCATCCTCGTCACCCTGGTGGTGATCATGGGTCTGCTGTTTATCGTGCTCCGGCAAATCGTCAAGCAGGCGGGGGGCATCCTGGAACGCCGCCAGGAGGAGCAGCGGAACCTGGAGGCCCAATTGCACCAATCCGAGCGCCTGGCGGCCCTGGGGGAAATGACCGCGGGCGTAGCCCACGAGGTCCGCAACCCCTTGGGGATCATCAGCTCCACGGCGGAGCTCTTGCAGGAGCGTTTGGGCAAGTATGAACCGCAAAACCGCCTGGCCCAGATCATCGTGGAAGAGGCCAACCGGCTCAATGAGAAGGTCACGGAATTTCTGGACTTCGCCCGGCCCCGGGTTCCCAACCTGCGCTCCTGCGATCTGGAAGCGGTTTTGAACCGCAGCCTCGAACTGTTGGAGCCGGAGATCAACCGGCTGGGCATTACGGTGCATCGCCGCTATCGCCTCAACGGCCGGGTGCTGGCCGCGGATCCGGATCTCCTCCACCAGGCTTTTTTGAACATCCTGTTAAACGCCATCCAGGCCATGCCGGGGGGCGGCCAGCTCACGGTGGAAACCGGTCACGGCCCCAACGGCCACGGCGGCGAGATCTCCTTCCGGGATAACGGGGAAGGCATCGAGCCCGAGAACTTGAAAAAAATTCTCAATCCTTTTTTCACCACCAA